>JAXESA010000183.1:0-2393 GCA_034116205.1 Ruminococcus sp.
AAATAGCATCAAAACCCGAAGTCATAAAGATTTCGGGTTTTGTTTATGGTAGTTATGGTGTTAATCCAGCAGGAAGGCTGAAAAACCGAACAACCCATTGTGGATTGCTCGGTTTCAGCTACTGATTAATATTCTTAAAAAGAAATAAAATTAAAATTCCTCCAAAGCCTCTTCAAGTGCTGTTGCCAGCTGGTCGGGACAGCTTGTGCCTCTTCCTCGGCAGTCAATTCCCTTTAGTCGGTCAATAGCTTCCTCTGCGCTCATTCCCACAACAAGGGAGGAAATTCCCTGTGTGTTTCCGGCACATCCGCCGTGGAATTTTACATTGATAATTTTAGCATT
Source organism: Ruminococcus sp. (assembly GCA_034116205.1). GTDB lineage: Bacteria > Bacillota > Clostridia > Oscillospirales > Acutalibacteraceae > Ruminococcoides. The sequence continues at coordinate 343 of JAXESA010000183.1, forward strand.
GTCGTCAAGCTCAATGTCAATCTGCCTTGAGCATACGCCAACAGGTATATATGTGTGTTTCATAAATGCCTCCAAAACTTTATATAATAAAAAATAGCGGTAGAAACCGCTAAATGGAGCGGATGACGGGGCTCGAACCCGCTACCTCCACCTTGGCAAGGTGGCGCTCTACCAGATGAGCTACATCCGCAAATTTGTTCATCAATAGTATTATAGCACATAATAGAAATTAGTCAACAATAATATTATGATATTTTTTAATAAATAGTCTTTTTAATGCATAGATTATTTATAATAGTACAAGTGATTATGTAAACAAATTGTATTTGTTTTGTAATTGACTTTTATACTATGGATATGTATAATCTAATAGAAATAAAAATTAAGGAGTAATTTTATGAAAAAGGTTTTAGCTGTTACAATTTCTATGCTTTTTGTACTACTTGCTTTCGCAGGATGTGGTTCTGACAATACAAATTCTGATGTGGAGCTTTCAAAGGTTCTTGCAGATATTAACGACAACGGTGGACTTTCTTCTATGAAAACCATCACCAACACAACGGACTTGCAAAAGCAGTTCGACATTGACCCTGAGTCTGTTTCAGACTTTATTGCAGAGGTTAGTGAGGATAGCGAGTTCCCAACAACTATAGTAGTTACAAAGGCTGTTGATGAGGATTCCTTAAGTGCTATTAACGAAAAACTGAACACATATCTTAATGACCAGCTCAGCAATGCCCAGTCCTATAATAAGGATCAGGTTTCTACAATTGAGAAGTGTGAGGTACAGGATAACGGTCTTTATTCAATGCTTGTTATTGCAGAGGATTGCGAGAAAATCGAAGGTATAATTGAAGGCTACTTTAAGTAAAATATTTTTTCTTTGCTAATCTTACCCCGAACAGTCATTTTGGCTTGTTCGGGTTTTCTTTTTATGTTACCACAATTTCGTATTGTTACTTTGCACTTTTTATGATATAATGAACTGGTTAAATACATAATTCTAAATTAGAAAAAAGATAAGGATTTTATTGATTTTATGGGTACACAAGAGTTACAAAAAGAATATTCACATATGAACGATATGCAACAGCAGGCTGTCTTTCAGACCGAAGGACCGGTTCTCATTCTTGCAGGCGCAGGTAGTGGAAAAACCACTGTTCTTGTAAACCGCATAAGCTACATTTTGCGTATGGGACTTTGTCGCCCTTGGCAGATTCTTGCCATAACCTTTACCAACAAGGCGGCGGCAGAGCTTAAGGAGCGCATATGCTCAGCTGTTCCCGAGGATGGCAACGAGATTTGGGCGGCAACATTTCACAGCACCTGTTCAAGGATTTTACGCCGTTACGGTGACAGAATAGGCTACTCAAACCACTTTACCGTTTACGATTCCGACGACCAAAAAAGGCTTGTAAAGGAAATTCTTAAACAACTGAACATTGACGAAAAGTTTTTACCTGTTAAGTCTGTACTAAGTGAAATCAGTCATGCAAAGGACAAAATGGAAACCCCTGAAATGATGAAAGAAAAAGCAGGTTACGACCACAGGCTTGTTTCTATTGCAAAGGTGTATGAGCAGTATGCCCAAAGGCTGAAATCATCAGATGCAATGGACTTTGACGATTTGCTTTTGAATACCGTATTACTGTTCCAAAAATCCCCCGATATTCTTGAATACTATCAGAACTTATTCCGCTACATAATGGTTGACGAGTATCAGGACACCAACAAGGTGCAGTACGAATTTGTGCGTATGCTTGCTGAAAAGTCAGGTAACATCTGTGTTGTCGGTGATGACGACCAGAGTATTTACAAGTTCCGTGGTGCAACAATAGAGAATATTCTGTCCTTTGAAAATAATTTCCCGGGAGCAAAGGTTATCCGCCTTGAACAGAATTACAGAAGTACACAGAACATTCTTGATGCCGCCAACGGAGTAATAAAAAACAATTCCGCACGTAAAGGTAAAACATTGTGGACGCAGAACCCCAAGGGGGACAAGGTTACTTTCCATACAGCCCGTGACGAAAGGGACGAGGCAATGTTTA
>JAXESA010000184.1:0-2019 GCA_034116205.1 Ruminococcus sp.
CAAAAGGTACTGCCCTCCACAGAGCATCTGGCAAGTGACTGCTCAACAAATGACCGTGGCATAAGGGCAACCTCGTCAAAGAAAACACCTGCCAAGGTGATGCCCTGAATCAGGGATGCGCTCATTTCATCCTTTCCCCCAAAGAGGTAAAAGCGGTTCATTACCCCGTTGTAGGTTACTTCAAGGATGTTTTCGCTTTTTTTAAGCTGATAAGAAAACCCCAATTCAGTCAGGCTTTTCATAAGAGGTATAATTACATTTCGTTTAAGGCTTCGGATAGTTTTACCGCACATTGCAAAGGACATATTGGAAAACCTGCTGAAAGACCAAGCAATAAAGGAAATTGACATACAAAAGGTCTTTCCGCTCCTGACAGCACCGTCACAGATAATTGCGTCCTTGTCCTTGTATGGTGAATTTTCGCACCACCAGGTAAGAACTTTAAGCTGTTTTTCGGAAAAGGGATTGTAGCTGTTACTCATCTCGTTTTGTCAGTGCCATTGCACCCTTTTCAAGTGCTTCGTAAAACGGCACTGCGCCACCCCTTTCCTCGGTTTCTGCTTGGAGCTTTTCAAGGGCTTTCAGCCTGTCGAAGAACTTTATCTCCATTGCTCCGTCCTTTGGCTTTTTAATTTCGGAAATCATAAACAAATCCATCTGACCAAGCCTTTCCTTTGGAATATTCTCCTCTGTAATAAGGCTAATGCAATCGCTTATGCTACCAAATGCAAGGTGCTGATAACCAAGCAAGGCAAGGTTTTTCAGCAGCTTTGACTTGGCGCTTAAAAGCCTTGTGATTTCCTCCATAATCACATCTTTGGAAATCAGCAAAAGTCCTGCGCCCTCTTCTGTGTACCCTGCAAGGAGAGCCGACTCCTCAACGGTTTTGCCGTTTGCAATATTTTGGCAAAAAACCTTTTCCTTCTTATTCAAAAATTTTTCTACCTCCTTTTGCTAACTTGTAATTTTCGTTAGCATAAATATCCTGCAACCATACCCCGAAAAACAAAAAAATTGCATAGTAAAATGCAATTTTCCAAAAATGTTAATATATTGTTTACAAAAAATGCAATAATTGCATACTTTCTTGGGATAATAAAAATGGTGATTTATTTGTTTAATTCTAATATAGAAAATAACATTACCGTCCTTGACAAGCTCACAAGGGCAAATGAAAGCTTTGACATAGTAAAAAGAATTATAAGGATAAACAAGAAAAAGACCGCCCTATACTTTATAGACGGTCTTTTAAAGGATGATATTATGGAAAAGCTGATGGAGTTCTTTTACGACATAAGCGACGACAGCTTTTTAAAGGACGCCGACAGCTTTATGGAAAACTGTATTCCCTATGTTGAGGTGACAAAAAGCAGAAATACAAGTGAGATTGTAACTGCACTTCTTTCGGGTATAGCACTTTTGACCATTGACGGCATAGAGGACATTATCCTAATAGACACAAGGACATACCCTCAAAGGGAAACCGCCGAGCCTGTTAACGACAAGGTTTTGCGTGGCAGTCGTGACGCATTCACCGAAATTTTCATACACAACTGCGTTCTTGTAAGGCGGAGAATCCGTGACAAAAACCTGACCATAAGTGCAATGCAGGCAGGGAAAAGCTCAAAAACCGACATAGCACTTGTATATATGAACGACCGTGTAGATAAACAGCTTTTGGAGAAAATCAAAAGGAATATAAATAATATTGACGACCAAGGTCTTTCTATGACACAACAGGCATTTGTTGAGGCACTTATAAAGCCAAAGTGGATTAACCCATTTCCCAAGGTGAAATATACAGAAAGACCTGACTCCACATCAGCCAATGTGCTAAAGGGAAACATTGCAATAATCGTTGACAATGCCCCCACAGCAATAATTATCCCAACCTCGGTATTCGACCTTATGGAGGAGGCAGACGACTACTATTTTCCACCTGTAACAGGAACATACCTAAGGCTTTCAAGGTATCTCGTCACATTTTTCTCCCTGTTCATCACACCCACTTGGCTACTT
>JAXESA010000185.1:0-5173 GCA_034116205.1 Ruminococcus sp.
AAAAGTTAACGGCGAAAAAACTGCTGACAGCTTTTTGGAAAATCTGGATTTAAACAAGGAATGGGAGTTAACATCAGCTAAAGAAAAGCAAGTTTACAACGGAATTGAATATTGTTTTTGTGAATATCAAAGGCTTTGATATTACACAAAATACAAAAAACATAAAAAGTCCGGCTTTTGCCGGACTTTTCCTTTACAACGAATTATTTACTTTTACCTCTGGAAATATTACCACTTTTATTGCCACTGAATTTACAATCCTTAATTGTGGCTTTACCTTTTGATAGAGCAATTCCATACTTGTTGCAGTTTTTAATAGTACATCCGGTAATTTTTAGATTACAGTCTTTGCTGTTCGTGTTTATTCCGTGGTTTTCGCTAACCTTATCAATTTTACACCCTGATACACTAGCCTTTGCTCTTACAAAGTACATACCTTGACGCTTAGAATTTGTAATTTTGTTATTTTTAAAGGAGCTACCCTTTGTTCCTTCGCAGGTTATTCCGTTTTTTCTGCTTGATGTAATGGTATTCGAGTTGATTTTTACGGAATTGGAGTCGATAATTGATATTCCGTCACGGAAATTTTTAATTTGGTTTTTATTAACGGTTGTTCCGTCACATTTATCCTGGAGGAAAATACCGTCGTAGTCTCCGCCCTTTCCTGTATAATAAATCTTATTATCTGATACTTTACACTGCTTTGCATCGTTCAAAAGTAATGCAGTATATTTTGGTGTATAAATAGTATTGTTGCTAACTGTAACACCCTTTACGCAATGGTCGCCCTTTATGTATCTTGTTTTATAATTTTTAGGCACCTGATCACCAAAAATGATTATACATTTTGTGTCACTTTTATTTGACGACTGTTTAATCACATTGCCTGAAATAACTGAATTATCCTTCTTTGTGTTAAGCTTCAATTTCCATTTTTTTATAACATATGAATTTGTGCAGGATTTATAATTATTCTTTATGTTCATAAACAGAACACCACCACTGCAGGAGTTCATTTTGTTGTTCTTAATTGTGGAATTTCTGTAATTAACACAGGCAACAGCATAGTTCTTTACATTTGTGAATTTGTTGTTATCAATATGCATATTTGTAAAGTACAATCCCTCTATGCTACTGTGAGTACCTACTCCTCTACCAACATTTTTGAAATTACATCCCTTTACAGTAATGTTTTTGTTTTGGTATTTGTCAAAATAACCCATCTCTGTTGTTTTATAAAGGTTTATGTCAAGCTGTAAAGCCTCTTCGTGTTCATAAGAGGAATCAAGGGAAATGTGGTCCTTAAATGTGCAATTTTTTACGGTCATTTTATTTACTGCACCGACTTCCACCATATGACCTTCAACATCCCTTTGGAATGTGCATCCGTTTAAGCAAATATTTTGTGCATGGGCAAGCTTAAAAATACAAAAGCCCACATCCTTTTTGGTTCCGTTTCCGTTCCAGATACCACCCTGTATTGTGATGTTCCTATATTTATATCCATGAGAATAACTGCCTAAATCACCAAAACGCAACATAATATTTCGGGAATAGTGAGGCATTTTTCTTGTATAGACAACACCTTTTTTAGAAATAAGTTTTGTGTTTGAATATACAGAAAGACCCCTTGAAATTGTCATACTTTTAGTAACACGAATAACATAGGGTCTCCTGCTACTGCCATAAGTTTTTGCCCTGTTCAATGCAGCCTGCAATGTTGCTTCCTTACCATTTGAAACGGTTATGGTGTACGCCTTCGCTTCAACAACACTTGTCATAGAGAAAATACTCACAGCTGTAATCAATACTAAAATTATGGATAATAACCTTTTCAAATTAATCCCTCCAAAAAAATATAATCAAGTATAGCCTCAGCCTAAAAGCTGAGGCAATTTTTTCATCCAACTACTGATTTCTATGTGCTTAGGACAAACTGACTCGCACCATTTGCAGTCTATGCAAGCTGTTGCTTCACCGCCAATTAGCGCTACACTTCCACGGTAGTAATCCCTTGCAACCTCGGGGTCGCTGTGGATAAACAGCTTGTTAATAGCGTCAAAGTTCCTTGGAATTGCAACATGCTGAGGACATCTGTTGCACTTGTAACAGCTGTTGCAGTCAATTTTTCTAAACGCCAAAAATGTTTGCTGAGCCTTTTTTATAGCCACAACACGCTTTCCGCTTAACATTCCGATTGAGGAAACTTTTGCATAAGACAAGTTTTGATTGATGTTGTCATAGCTACCCATATCGGAGATAACACAGCTTACGCCCTCTTTATCCCAAAGGTATTGCATTGCAATTTCAACAGGCTCTGCACATATTTCGTCAAATACAACCCTTGTTTTTGCAGGGACATTCGCAAGATAACCGTTTCTAAGCGGCTCCATTATGTTGACGCCCATACCCTTTTCCTTGGCATAGGCAAGTCCCTTTAGTCCTGCTTGATATTCCTCGTCTATGTAGTTAAGGTGAATTTGACAAAAATCCCATTCGTTCCAATAGTCACAAATCCACTTGAACATATCAAAGTCGTCATTAAAGGAAAAACCAATGTACTTTACCTTGCCCTGCTTTTTGGCTCTTAAAAGGCTGTTTAAGACATTGTACCTTAAAACCTTATTATCCCAATGGTTAGAGTCCAGGGAATGAAGAAGATAAAAGTCAATGTGGTCAGTATGGAGCCTGTCAAGCTGAATGTTAAGATACTTGTCAAAATCTTCCTCATTTTCATAAAGCCACACAGGGGCTTTTGTTGCAAGATATACTTTGTCACGATAACCGTCAAGGAGAGCATCTCCCGTTACTCTTTCGGCTACTCCATCGTAATAGGAATAGGCGGTATCAATATAGTTAACGCCATTGTCAATGGCATACCTTATTAGTTGTTTTGAATAGTCTTCATCAATAGTATTGGAATTGGGATACACCGGAAGACGCATTGTTCCAAAGCCAAGGGCAGATACCTTTTCCCCTGTATTTCCGAAGTTTCTGTATTGCATAAGCACCTCATAAAATTAAGGAGTATCAACAAATGCACCAAACCGCTGTCAATGGGTTTTGCGGAGTGCATTGGCATTTTTAATAATAATAATCCAAAATACCCATTATACTGCAAAATCTTCACAGTATTTGGTACACCTTACTTTCAATTATATCATAACACATTATCAAAATGTTTACAAGGACATATTTTACCTTTCCTTTACCATATGGACATCAATCTGCTTATATGGTATGGTGATGTTACTTTTGTCAAGTGCCTCTTTAATATCCTCGTACATATCATGATAAACATCCCAGTAATCATCAGTCTTTGTCCACACCTTGACGATAAAATTCATTGAGCTTTCGCCAAAGCTATCAACCCTTACGAATGGTGGTTCGGGAGTGTTCAGTACCTTTTCGTTCTTAGAAACTGTCTCATTTATAACATTTTTTACCTTTTCAATATCCTCATCGTAAGCTACAGGAACGGTTACATCAACTCTCCTGTAAGGCTCGGCTGTGAAATTAACAACCTCTTTTGAGGAAATAACGCTGTTGGGAATCATAATACACCTGTGGTCGTATGTGAGAACCTTGGTGTGCATAAGGTCAATTTGCAAAACGGTGCATCTGTCATTTCCCATCTCTATTACATCTCCTGTAACGAACGGACGGGAGAACAGCAGGATTATTCCGCAGGCAATATTTGAAAGGCTGTCCTTTAAAGCTAAAACTATTGCGGCGGCAGAGGCTGAGAAAAATGCAACTAATCCTGTTGTTGATATACCAAGCTGGGAAAGTGCTGTTAACACCAGAAGTATGTAACAAGCAACCTTTACTGTGTTGAGGATAAATTTTACAAGAGAAAAGTCCATCTTGGATTTATCAAGTATATTTTTTATAATCTTTACAAGTAATTTTGTAAGGAAATATCCTACAACAAGGATAACTACGGCTACAATCAAATCCGGTAGTATGCCTCTTAAAAAACTAAAAAACTTGTTCAATATTTTTTCCATAGTTTACCTCTATTTTACCATACCGCTGTGAAATTCCATATTAATCTGTGCAATTTCCTTTTCGCCGTCAATATAGGGCTGATACATTGACATAACATCAAATCCTACTGAGCCCTCACAGCTTTCTTCGCCAAATGAGAGAGAATTTTTTACTATTTCAATCCTCTCTTCCTTTGTGGTGTCGGCAATTTTTATTGATTTATGCATAGCTATAACCTTCTTTATGAAACTACGACTGTTGATAAACCGTCAACATCCACATCATACTGCTTTCCCTTGTAATTTACGGAGAAATGATATGGAACATCATCTGTATTTACAAAAACCAATGCGGTGTCGTCCTCACAATTTCTTGCAAAAGCCCAGTGCAGACATTCAATCATTACCTGCTCATAGTCACCATATTTTAGAGCTTTGCTGTTACTGCGGATTTTTGCAAGTTCACCGATATGGTCAACAAGCTCCTGGTTTTCAATAGGAATATTATCAACATCAATTTCGGGACGAAGGGCAATATCGCCACCGTCCTTTTTGTCACCCTTAATTCCCCATTCACTTCCGTAGTAGATTGAGGGAACACCGGGCAGAGTATAGAGAATTGAATAAACATTAAACAAATCTTTTTCATCTTTTATAAGGGAACCAACTCTGTTGACATCGTGGTTATCCACAAAATTATAAAGCAGTTTTCCCTTGTAGAGTCCCCACTCGTTGTTAAATTCTCTGTTAACATTAAAGCCTATGTCACATAGATTTTTGTTGTTAAGACTGTTATATATACCGTTGAAAAGTGCATAGTTTGTAACGGAATCAAGTAAATCAGGCTGTAGCCATCTGGTGTATTCACCGTTGCTGATTTCGCCCATAAGCCAGAAGTCGGATTTCTTCTTTGTTGTAGTTTCCTTTAGTTCACGGAAGAACTGCAAATCTATGCAATCTGCTGCATCAAGCCTGATACCGTCAATATCCCACACATCAATCCACTCTTCAACTGCTTTAAGGAGGTGATTTCTCACATCAGAGTTTTGCATATTAAGCTTAACAAGAAGTTCGTATCCCTCCCAGCTGTCGTAGTGGAATCCGTCATTGTAGCTGTTGTTCATATCAAATCTAAGTCCGCTAAACCATGAGCAATACGGTGAGCCTTCACGGTGCTTACGCAC
>JAXESA010000186.1:0-2828 GCA_034116205.1 Ruminococcus sp.
GGATACTTCCGCCGGTGTCGGAGCCAAGACCAAAAGCGGCAATGTCACCTGAAACAGCAGATGCAACTCCGCCTGATGAACCGCCTGAAACATGGTCTGTGTTAAATGGGTTTGTTGCTACGCCGAAACAGGGAGTTTCGCAGGAAGAACCCATTGCAAACTCGTCCATATTGGTTTTGCCAAGTAAAACTGCATTCTGTTCTTTTAAAATTTCCCACACCTTAGCGTCATATATGGGCTTGTAGCCCTCAAGGATTTTACTGCAACAGGTGGTTTCAATTCCATTTGTGGAAATGTTGTCCTTCAGGGTCATTGGAACACCCTCAAGTGGCAGGAGTTTTTCGCCCCTTGCAATCTTTTCGTCAACCTTTTTTGCAGTTTCAAGTGCCTCATCCGGTGTGACTGTAACATAGGCATTGAGTTCGCCGTTAGCCTCTTCAATCGCCTTTAAATATTTTTTTGTAAGTTCAACACAGGAGATTTCTCCGTTTTGGAGCATAGCCTGTATTTTTGCAATCTGTCCCATATCTCTACTCCTTACGAATGTTTTCTCACAAGGAAATGATCCTCTGCCTGTTCAGGAGCATTTTTGAGAATTTCTTCCTTTGGCATTGACGGCTTAACCACATCATCACGCAGTGCGTTTGAAAGGTTGTTGATGTTGTCAAACTCCACACCCTCAACATCTGCATTGTTGATTGTGTCGGCAAAGGACACAATCTCCTGCATTGACTGCGTCAAGTTATCCATTTCCTCCTCAGGAACAAAGAGCTTTGAAAGTAGTGCAATGTTCTCTACATCTTCCCTGGTAATCATAGCTTAAACCTCTAACCTAAAAATTATCTAATCTGTATCTTAACTATCTAAACTTATCTTAGTTTAATGTGAACCTCACGAAGCTGTTGTTCGCTTACTGTTCCCGGACTTCCCAAGAGTAAATCCTGAGCGTTGCTGTTCATTGGGAAAGCAATAACTTCACGGATATTTTCTTCCTCTGTAAGGAGCATAATCATTCTGTCAACACCGGGAGCCATACCTGCGTGTGGCGGTGCACCGTACTGGAATGCGTTGTAAAGTGCGCCGAACTTGTTTTTTAAGTCCTCTTCACTGTAACCGGCCATACCGAAAGCCTTTACCATAATGTCTAGGTCGTGGTTACGAACAGCGCCTGAGGAAAGCTCAACACCGTTGCACACAATGTCGTACTGATATGCAAGGATTTCTGTTGGCTCCTGATTTTCAAGGGCATCCATACCACCCTGTGGCATTGAGAATGGATTGTGTGTAAATGCAAGGTGACCGTCCTCGTCGTGTTCAAACATTGGGAAGTCAACAATAAAGCAAAGTTCAAACTTGCTCTTGTCAATAAGGTCAAGACGGGTAGCAACCTCTGTTCTGATTTGACCGGCAAGGAGTGGAGCCTGATCGGCTGTATCAGCAATAAAGTAGATTACATCTCCGGCATTAGAGCTATTTCTCTTAATAAGCTCTTCTCTGTCACCCGGCTTTAGGAATTTGTCAATAGGTCCGTCAAAGGTCATATCCTCGTTAACCTTAACATATCCAAGACCCTTCATACCGATTGAAAGGGCAAACTCCTCCATACGCTTAAACCACTTTTTGCTCTGCTTTGCACAGTCGGGAACGTTGATTGAACGGACTGTCTTTTTGCGGAAAGGCGCAAAGTCGGTTTCTTCAAACATATCTGAAATTTCAACAATTTCCAAAGGATTTCTAAGATCAGGCTTGTCCGAGCCGTACTTTAGCATTGATTCCTTGTATGGAATCCTCTTGAACGGTGGCTTGCTTACCTCTTTGTTGCTGAACTTTTTAAAGGTTTCATAAAGAACCTCTTCTGCAACAGCAAAAACATCCTCCTGTGTTGCAAAGGCCATTTCAAAGTCAAGCTGATAAAATTCACCCGGTGAACGGTCTGCCCTTGCGTCCTCGTCACGGAAACAAGGTGCAATCTGGAAATACTTGTCAAAGCCTGACACCATAAGGAGCTGTTTGAAAATCTGGGGTGCCTGTGGCAGAGCGTAGAATCTCCCCTTGTGCTTTCTTGACGGAATGAGGTAGTCACGAGCACCCTCGGGAGATGAGGTGGAGAGAATAGGCGTCTGAATTTCCATAAATCCCATCTCATTCATCTTTGAGCGTAAAAAGCCGATAATTTCACTTCTAAGCACAATATTATTGTGTACCTTTGGATTTCTCAAATCAAGAAATCTGTATTTTAATCTTACATCCTCTGATGTATTGGTGGAAGTCATAACCTCAAAGGGCAGATTGTTCTTGCTTTTACCAAGCACCTTAATATCCTCTGTGTGAACCTCAACATAGCCTGTTGCTATCTTTTTGTTGATGGTTTCATCATCTCTTTTTACAACCTTGCCGGACAGTGTAACAGTACACTCTCTGTTAATATCCTTCAGCAGTTCATCGTTATGAACAACAACCTGAAGCACACCGTAGTGGTCACGGATGTCAAGGAACATAACACCGCCGTGGTCACGGATATTCTCTACCCAACCGGCAACACGGACAGTTTCTCCAATATTATTTTCTCGTAATTCGCCACAGGTAACTGTGCGATAAATATTTTCTCTAACCATTTCTACTTTCCTTTCCGGAATGTTTTGGGAATATATAATTCAATAACATAAGCCCATAATGGGTTATTATACCATAAACATCAGTATCTTTCAACATTTTGCGGTAATTTATTCTATGGATTTAAGGCTTTCTATCATATCAATCTTTTTCATCTTAAAGTGCATCAGGAAATTTACCATTAGTGAGAATACTCCCGTAATTAAAATTGCCCA
>JAXESA010000187.1:0-4328 GCA_034116205.1 Ruminococcus sp.
AACAGCGTCAAGATTAATTCCTGCCTTGGTAGAGCCAATGTTTACAGAAGAGCAAACTCTTTCTGTTGTGGCAAGTGCCTGTGGAATTGACTTGATAAGCTCCATATCACCGGATGCAAAGCCTTTTTGAACAAGTGCGGAATAACCGCCGATAAAGTTAATTCCAAGGGTATCAGCCGCTTTGTCAAGTGCAAGGGCAAACTTTGTGATGTCGCTTTTTTTACAAGGTGCGGCAATCATTCCGATAGGGGTAACAGATACCCTTTTGTTAATGATTGGAATACCGTATTCCTCTTCAATATCCTGTCCTGTTTTAACGAGGTCCTTTGCACTAAAGCAGATTTTGTCGTAAACCTTTTGACATGCTTTGTCAATGTTTTCGTCCATACAATCAAGGAGGGAAATACCCATAGTAATAGTTCTTACATCAAGGTCCTCGTTATCAATCATATTTATAGTTTCAAGTATATCTTTTGTTTCAAGCATTACGTTACCTCTTAAATCTTATGCATAGAGTTAAAAATATCTTCGTGCATAGAGTGTATTTTAAGATTATTTTCTTCACCTAATTTTTCAAGGTTAGAAGAAAGCTCGCCAAAGTTTTTCTTTCTTAACTCAACAAGCATAATCATAGCAAACATATCCTGAAGAACACTTTGTGATACCTCAATAACATTTGCCTCATGCTCAGAGCATACTGCGGAAACCTTTGCAAGAATACCAACAGTATCTTTACCTACTACGGTGATAACAGCTTTCATAATGTACCTCCAAAAATAAATTCTGTTATATTATACTACCCACAGTACCAAAAGTAAAGGAAAAATCTTTTATAAAGAGTCATAATTCTTGCATAAAAGGTCATATTATGATAAACTTTTTTCGGTGATTTATATGATGATATGCGACAGCCATACTCATTCATCATTTTCCTTTGATGGTGAAGTTCCTGTTGAGGAAATTGTGAAACAGGCAGTAGAAAATAAAATAGATGTTTTAACAATCACAGACCACTGTGACGCATTGGGAATAGGTGACAAAAACAACGAGTTCGGAGTGGTTTTGGAGGAGGCTATCCCAAAGTCTGTTTTAGAAGCAAGACGGGTTGCAACTCTTTATAAGGATAAAATCAAGGTGCTTGCAGGTGTGGAGCTTGGCGAGCCTACTCATTTTCCCGAAAAAACTAAAATAGCCCTAAGCCTAGCAGACTTTGACTTTGTTTTGGCGTCAACCCATCAGGCAAAGGGGAAAGAGGACTACTACTTTTTGGAGTACAACAGCAAAAATATAGAATCTCTACTTGAAGAATATTTTAGGGAACAGCTTGAGGTTGTAAAGTGGAATGGTTTTGACAGTCTTGCACACTTTGACTACCCTGCAAGATATATTCGTGAAAGAACAAACCTTAACCTTGATTACACAAAGTACGAAAATATTATAGATGAAATTCTTAAAGTTCTGATAGAGAATAATAAAGCCTTAGAGGTGAACACCTCAACAATTTCAAAGCCTTTGGGCAGACCAATGCCCGGTGAGGATTTGCTGAAAAGGTACAAGAATTTTGGAGGTAAGCTTATCACATTGGGAAGTGACGCCCACAAAAAAGAAGTTTTGGGAAAAGACCTTGTAACGGCAATAGAAATGCTGAAAAAAATAGGCTTTACCTCATACTGCTACTACGAAAAGCACACACCTGTTGAGGTGGAAATTTAGTTTTTTATCTGCAATAATATATATTATTTATTTAACCGTTTTGCTTATGCAAGGCGGTTTTTTTATAAGAATTTCCTTAATTTACATAGTAAAATATTATAAAAAAATATAATAATATATTGAGCTTTTATTAAAATCTATTATAATGTTCTCATAGATATCTCAAAAGGTATTTATTGAGATTACTACTTAAATTTTTGGAGGTTCAGTATCTTGAAAGACAAAATTTTTGGTGTTTTGCAAAGGGTAGGCCGTTCCTTTATGTTACCCATAGCCCTGTTGCCAATCGCAGGACTTCTCCTTGGAATAGGCAGTTCCTTTACAAACCCAACCACACTTTCAGCCTATAACCTTGACGGTGTTATCACTGACGGTGGAGTGCTTTTCACAATTTTTGACCTGATGAAAAAGACAGGCAGTATTGTTTTTGACAACCTTGCCCTGCTTTTTGCAATGGGTGTTGCCATTGGTATGGCTAAAAAAGAAAAGGCTGTTGCAGCATTGTCAGGTGCAATAAGCTACCTTATTATGAACACTGCAATCAGCGCCTTGATTGAGGCAAAGGGCGGAGTTTCTGCAATGGCTGAAAACTCAACAACCACCACACTTGGCATTACAACCTTGCAAATGGGTGTTTTCGGCGGTATCATTGTAGGACTTGGCGTTGCGGCTCTCCACAACAAATTCTACAAAATTGAGCTTCCGCAGGTGCTGTCATTCTTTGGCGGTACAAGATTCGTGCCTATCATATGCAGTGTAGTATATGTTCTTGTTGGTGCGGCTATGTTCTTTTTCTGGCCTGTTGTACAGTTGGGAATATCTCAGCTTGGTAATCTTGTTCTCCGGTCAGGCTACGCAGGAACTTGGATTTACGGAATTATCGAAAGAGCATTAATTCCTTTTGGACTTCACCATGTTTTCTATATGCCTTTCTGGCAAACAGAGCTTGGCGGTTCAATGGTAATTGACGGTACTACTGTTCAGGGTGCTCAAAACATATTCTTTGCACAGCTTGCATCTGACTCAACACAGCATTTCTCAGTTGAGGCTACAAGATTTATGTCCGGTAAATTCCCATTTATGATTTTCGGACTTCCTGCCGCTGCATTTGCAATGTACAGGGCTGCCCGTCCTGAAAAGAAAAAGGTTGTAGGCGGTTTGTTACTTTCTGCAGCACTAACATCTATGATTACAGGTATCACAGAGCCTTTGGAATTTACATTCCTCTTTGTTGCTCCTGTTATGTATGCTGTCCATTGCGTTCTTGCAGGACTTTCCTATATGCTGATGCATATTCTAAATGTTGGAGTAGGTATGACCTTCTCAGGAGGGGCAATAGACCTTACCCTGTTTGGTGTTTTGCAGGGTAACAGTAAAACAAACTGGATATGGATTGTCATTGTAGGTCTTGTTTACGCAGTAATTTACTACTTTGTGTTCTACTTTATGATAACAAAGTTCAACTTCAAAACTCCCGGTCGAGAGGCTGACGACGAAGAAACAAAGCTCTACACCCGACAGGATGTTAATGACCGTAAGAATAAGGCTGACAAAAAGTCTGACGGTACTGTTGACATAGTAAGCGCATTAATCCTAAAGGGCTTGGGCGGAAAAGAAAATATTTCCGATGTTGACTGCTGTGCAACAAGGCTTAGAATTACAGTTATCAATCCGGATTTGGTACAGGATAACCTGTTAAAGGACAGCGGTGCGTCAGGTGTTGTGCGAAAGGGTGACGGTATTCAGGTGATTTACGGACCACAGGTTTCCGTTGTAAAATCCAACCTTGAGGACTTTATGGAAACAGACGCATCAAACAATCTTGACGAGATTTTGGATGTGACCGACTCCGAAAAACCAAAGGAAGAAAAATCTGATAATACCGCAGAAAAAACCGATGAAGATAAAGAAAATTTAAAGTCAGAAGTGCTTTATGCTCACCTCACAGGTGAGGTAGTACCACTTGAAAATGTAGATGACGCTGTATTCTCAAACAAGGTAATAGGCGACGGAATAGCAGTTGAGCCAACTGTCGGAGAACTGTATGCTCCTTGTGACGGTAAGGTTGATACTGTTTTTGACACAAAACACGCAGTAAGTCTTATTTCGGAAAAAGGCTGTAATATGATACTTCACATCGGTATTGACACAGTCAAGCTGAACGGACAGTTCTTTGAAAGTTATGTTAAGTCAGGTCAACAGGTGAAGAAGGGCGACTTACTCATAACCTTTGACATTGAGGAAATCAAAAAGGCAGGTTACAAGCTGACAACACCAATGGTTATCTGCAACACACCTGATTATTCTGAATTTAACCATCTCAATGCAGGTGCAATCACTGCAGGAGATGAAATTTTAGAAATTAAATAAGCAAATTTTCCAAAATAAAAGCATCGGTTTCTCTTCCGATGCTTTTATCATTCCGAATAAGAATAATTATCTATGTAGAACTATTTTATATAGTAACCGAATCACATATTCTCTGCGTTCTGATTTACAATCTGTATGTAAACATCGTTGGGTAGCATTGGGGTTTCAAGCATACCGATTGTTTCTTCTGATAATGAAAGATTTTCGCCAAATTCTTCCCCTGCTTTGGTGAATTTTTCAAGTAG
>JAXESA010000188.1:0-3299 GCA_034116205.1 Ruminococcus sp.
CACTACCATTGATATCTGGAACTTCACGTCACCCTCCACTCGGAGGGTGTGGTTTGAAATGGTTTTGGATATTGCTGCTTTTTGATTATTATTGTCACCCTCCACACGGAGGGTGTGGATTGAAATTTTGCAATAGCAGCATAATCTGGTGTTATAAATCCGTCACCCTCCACACGGAGGGTGTGGATTGAAATTGATTATCCTTACCATAATAATCAAAGCAACTAGTCACCCTCCACACGGAGGGTGTGGATTGAAATTCCCTGTGTCAAAAGATGATGAAGAAACTTGTGAGTCATACTCCACACGGAGGGTGTGGATTGAAATAACTTGAAATTCACCAATCACGCCAGTAATCGGGGTCACCCTCCACAGGTTGGGTGTGGATTGAAATTAAAAAGGCAGTATGTTAAAATGATTATTGACATGTCATCCTCCACACGCATAGAGTGCGTAGTATTGATGTCGAGGGCGGATAAATAAGGTTAAAACTTCTTGAAATTAATTGAGGCTATATTATGAGAAAAAGAAACAGCTTATTAAATTCAAAATGCTATACCTGTTTACTGTTGTGTTTGATTATGATATTTGCTACAGGGGGTTGCACAGGTAAGAACTCTGATGACAATAATGTCAAAAACTCCGTCTATGCAAATGTGGATAATTGGGTTTATGCAGAAACCGATGTTGCGGGTAAGGATGCAGATGTGTTTTTTGTAAATCCAACGGTATATAAAGGAACAGATGAAGAGCTAGTTTGGGAAAAATATGATAAAGAAACAAAAAATCATTTGTCGTTGCGGTAAATATGGAAAAGGGAATTTATGACGACAACGCTCGTTTCTTTGCCCCGTATTATCATCAGGCAGCACTGAGTGCTTATTATGCCCCAAAGGCAGAGAGCAAAGATATATTTGATTCAGCCTACAGCGAAGTTAAGGATGCATTTGAATACTATATGGAGAGCTATAATGATGGCAGACCGCTGATTCTTGCAGGATTTTCACAGGGTGCTCAGCACTGTATCCGCCTTCTTAAAGAGTATTCCGATAACGAAAAATTCAACAGAATACTTGTTGCCTGCTATGCTATAGGCTGGCGTTTTACAGAGCAAGAACAGGCTGAATACCCGGATATACAATTTGCTCAGGGTGAAAAAGATACCGGTGTTTTGATTGCATTTAACAGTGAGGCTGTTGATGTGCAAGACAGCTTGATGATTCCTAAAGGAACAAAAACATTGGCAATCAATCCGCTGAACTGGAAAAATGACGGAACAGTTGCCGATAAATCTATGAATCTTGGAGCTTGCTTTACTGATTATGAGGGAAAAATAACTAAAGAAATTCCGCATCTTACCGGTGCTTATATTGATGATAATCGTGGAGCATTGAAGGTAACTGATGTGAATCCCAAGGACTACCCGTCTGTTCTGTTTTCAGACGGCATATATCATATTTACGATTATCAATTCTTTTACAGAAATCTTGAGAAAAATGTTCAAACACGTATTGAAAGTTTTTTAATGAATTGAGAAAGGGTTGTTGCACTTCAAACAGACTGCACCGTACCCATTGTTTTAATATACATATAAAGAAACAGATATTATTTTATTATTGAGTTAACGGATTTAGTAAGGAGAATTACTTATGAAAATTGTTTTGATTCACGGGCAGAATCATAAGGGGAGTACTTGGAATGTGTCCAATATTCTCTTACAGAATATTAGCTGTGAGAAGGAGGTTACTGAATTCTTCTTGCCAAGGGACTTAAATCACTTTTGTACAGGCTGTTACAGCTGTTTAGAGAGCAGGTAAAAGTGTCCTTTCTGGGACGAAAAGAAAAAGATTGATGACGAGATGAGGTCAGCTGATTTACTGATTTTCACTACTCCAAACTACTGTATGATGCCAAGTGCACCTATGAAGTCTTTTCTTGATTTGTCCTTTACTAATTGGATGGCACATAAGCCATACCCGGAAATGTTCACCAAGAGGGCTGTGGTGATTTCCACTACCGCCGGTTCAGGAGCTAAAAAGGCAACAAAGCTGATTGCCGACAATCTTAGTAATTGGTGTATTCCAAAGGTGACAAAATACGGAGTGACGGTTCAGGCTATGAACTGGAATATGGTTCCCCAAAAAATAAAAGATAAAATAGAAAAGGATATGAAAAAGCCGGGTAATTCCCTTTCAAAGAATAAAAAAGTACATATTGGAGTAAAAACAAGATTCCTTTTTTGGATGGGGAAGAATATGCAAAAAGCTAACTGGGGTGCGTCACTCTTTGAAAAGAAATACTGGAAAGAAATGGGTTGGCTCGACGGAGCAATGCCTTGGAAATAAACGGTGTATTTATCCCCAAAAATGGTGATTGTTAAAGTAAATACCTTTTATATTTTTAATTTGATTTTGATATGGTTTTTGATATGATGGAGTTAGATAAATCAATAGTGCTTTAATTATGAGATTTAAAAAACTTTCATAACTTTTCCCTATTCATTGAGATGTGGTTTCAGGCTTTATTGTACAGAAAAAATTTGTGGCGGAGCATACTGTTATGAATAAGGTTACAGGCTTACTCATTTTCATACTTCCCTTGACCTTAAGCGTAATTGAACTAAAATACAGTGCAGTTGCGGTTTGCGTTGTGGCAACTTTTTCGGCAATTCAGGAAGGGTATTTTATTAGAACTGAAAGTAATAGAGCGGTAAGAAAGGAAGATGAAAATGGCGTCAAGTAAGGAATATTTGGATTTTGTATTAGAACAGCTTTCTGTCTTGGAGGATGTTACATACCGTCCTATGATGGGTGAATACATAATCTATTATCGTGGGAAGATTATCGGCGGTGTTCATGATGACCGTTTTTTGATTAAGCCTGTTAATTCGGCACTTGCAATGTTGCCCGGGGCTGTAAAGGAGCCACCTTATGATGGGGCAAAGGAAATGCTCCTTGTGGAGGATATAGAAGATAAAGAATTTTTGGCAAAATTGATAGATGGGATGTATGACGAACTTCCTATGCCTAAGAAAAGAAGTTAATGTTGTTAATTAAGCCAAGTGCTTGATTATATTAAAAATTTTTTAAGGAGATTGCTGTTTGAAGAAAAGTAGCACCTTGGAGATTGTACCCTATACTAATACCTATTTAGTTTTCAATCAGGTATTAGCATAACCGGGAGGTTATGGAAGTACAATCTGCCACAACCTCCCTGTATTGAGGTCAACAATCATCAGGAGGAAAAATAATGAATAAAAATGACTACACAATTCGTTTGGAAAGAAAAGAAGAATACCG
>JAXESA010000189.1:0-7415 GCA_034116205.1 Ruminococcus sp.
TTTGTCTTTTTGTCATTTGACTTCCTTCCAAAAACATTATACCACATTCGCTCCCTCAGAATGACAGAACAAGCAGTGCAGACCGCTGAGTGTAAATGTTCTTAAGTTGATGACATTGATGCAACACAGGATTTTAATGATGTTAATGTTGAATAAAGCACTCATAGGTGCAAATAATTAGTATAAAAACCTTGTAAAAGGTGCAATTAATTAACGAAAAAACATTGTAAATGGTGCAAGTAATTTTTAAAATAACTTTAAAATTGGTGCAAGTTATGATATAATGTATTCAATAATTGGATTGGAGAAACTTCTATGAAACGAAATGCACTGCAAAAGCTTATAGAATGGAATAACAACAAACGCAAAAAACCTATGATTGTTTGGGGTGCAAGGCAAGTTGGCAAAACCTACTTAGTCAAGGATATTTTTGCCCAAACTTACTACAAGGATAACTATATTTACATTGACTGTAAAATTGAGGACGAAGTCAGGGATTTTTGCACTAAGACTGCCAATGCAAAGAAAATTATCGAATATATATCACTTCTTAAAGGAAAACAAATCGACGAAAATACGCTGTTGATATTTGATGAAGTGCAGGAATGTCCCAACATAGTTTCTTCCCTCAAATATTTTTGCCAAGATTTCAGGCAAATCCCTGTTATTGCCACAGGCTCAATGGTACGCATTAAGATTCAAAGAGAAACGCACAAAAGGGGTTCAGGAAATGACGGTAAATTTCTTTTCCCGGTGGGAAAGATAAATCAAATTACCATTTATCCTATGACATTTGATGAGTTTCTTATGAACAGTAACAGTATGCTTTACGATACAATTAAAAAGGCATACGAAAACAAAACTCCCCTTGATACCAATATTCACGAATTGGCAATGGAACAGGTGTATAAATATTTGCTTGTTGGTGGTATGCCCGAAGCAGTAGAAGCCTATATTGACGGTGAAAATCTTTTTGAGTCAAGAGAATTACTAAAGGTTTTGTATGATAATTACCTTTCAGATATGGAACTGTATCAGGCAAGTCCGGAGGCGATTTTGCGTTCCCGTACATTGTTCACAAATATCTTCAATGAACTTAACAAGGAGTCAAAAAATTTTTCACCCGGACTTATAGAGGAAAAAAGCAAAACAAGAGATTATGCTACCTCTATTCAGTGGTTGACAATGGCTCACATCGTTAATCAATCTTTCCAACTAAAAGAACATATTACAATGCCCCTTATGCCTGATAATGAAAGTAACTTTCGTTTATTTCTCGGCGATATTGGTATGTTTTCATATCAAAGTGGTATTAATGCGTCCTCGTTCATATCAAGTAAAAGGGATAACACTCTGTCAGGCATTTTCTTTGAAAATTTTGTTGCAAATGAACTTATTGCAAAGGAGCATAAATTGTTCTATTGGAAGGGGAGAACGTCAGCTGAGCTTGAATTTATTGTTGAGTCCAACAATAAGCTGTATCCCATTGATGTGAAGAAGGGGAAAGGTACGCTTAATTCTCTGGAAAAGTTTGCAAATCACAACAAATTTGAGTACGCTATTAAAGTTTCAAAAAATAACTATGGTTACAATTCGGAACGAAAACTTTTAACTATACCATTTTACTTTATTTCATTTGTAGCCAAAGACCTTGCAGACGGAACAATGAGCGTGTAAATTACAAAAAGTATAATAGCAAAATAGTGTGTCAAAAGCCCGTATCAAAAAATACGGGCTGTTTTCATAAGGATAAATTACCTTTGCAGTAGTTTTCAAACATATCCATTGCCTTATTATTCATCTTGTCAAATACATTGCAGTATGTATTCAGGGTAATAGATATGTCGGAGTGTCCCATCCAGTTTTTCAGAACATTGGCAGAAACGCCTGACTCGATTGCCCTTGTGGCAAATGTGTGTCTTAAAAGGTGCTGACCGCCACTTACATTTATACTTGCCTTTTGACAGATTCTGCTGAAAGCACTGTTTGCTTGCTGTGTGGAGATAGGTCTGTTGCTTTTAAAGTTATAGAAAAGCAAATTGTCATCGTTTTTTCTGTATTCGGACAAGGCTTTTTTAAGCACAGGCACAAGGCAACTGTTTATGGGAACATCTCTTACACCTTTATTGGTTTTTGTGGTGTTTCCCAGCTTTATTTCGTAATCAATGCCTCTTGTTACCGTATTTCGCACATGAATAACACCGTTTACAAAATCAATATCCTTTGGCGTGAGGGCACAAATTTCTCCCATCCTCAAGCCTGCAAAAAGCTCAATATAGAAAAGCGGTCTGTAATCAATAGCATTTTTATTCAGTTTTAATTCTGACAAAGCTGTTAAAAAAGCCTTTTCTTCCTCTAAAGTAAAGGCGTCAATCCTCTTGTCCTGTTTATCGGAAATCGGTCTTTTGATAAATGGACTGTCCATTAGATTGTAGGACATTAATTGTTTGTTTATAGCCAGATTATATGCCTTTGAAAGGGCGCTGTAAACCTTGCTGATAACGCTGTTAGAGTATGCTGATTTTAAGGATATAAGAAAAGCATTGATTTGCTTTTCTTGGATTTTCACTATTGGAATCGAACCTAAAAGACTTTTTTCAATTATATTGATAGTAAAAATTCTTCTGTTGTAGGATGCGTCCTTGATGGCATTAATGTCATAATCAAATCTTGCATCTTCCCTTAGCAAATCCACAACGGTAGCATTTGTTGTTTCGGTAATTCTGCCCTTTGCAATTTCACACAACAATTTATTCCGCTTGTTAATTACTTCGGTTTTCGTTTTGCCGGAAATACTTTTTCTTGCACTTGCGCCACTAAAGGTTTTGTAACTTATCTGGCCTCTCCATCGTTTGTTTCTTTCGTCAAAAAATATTGTTCCTTCACCATTGCTGTTTCGCTTCTTGTTCGCCTTACTCACAATAATTCACCCTAATTAGTTATCATTCGCTATTTCCAATAATCTTTGTCGGCCCTGCATCTTTTGACTGAAAAGAACTCAATAAATGCCGATTTAAGCACCAATTTCTTTTTACCCAAATCAGTTGCAGGAAATGCAGGATTATTGAATAAATCTTCTACTGTCTTTTTCGACCAATTTGTAATTCGTATTACATCTTGGATAGAAAAAAATAAATCTTCGCTAAAAATAATCTTATAATTTTTATCCAATGTTTCTAACTGCTTGTTCATTTCTTTGACTGCATCTAACGGCAGTACTAAATCATTTTCTTTCATAATGATTTTCTCCTTTTATTTTATTAAAACTTAGATAAGAGTCAAATATAGCATAGCAATACTTCGTTTCAGATATGAAATCTAATTGACTCAAAAAGGAGATTTTTTAAAGAATACACTTGCGATTTAAAATAATTAAAAATTTATATAGAAAGGTGATAAGTTTACTAAAATAACTTACATTCAACTAAATATCATAAACTAAAACGATGCACATTATTCAATACTGGTTCTTGTTCTTACCTATATATATTATAGCACAAATGTTCTCAAATAAAAAGGCCATGTTCTGCATTTCTATCTTTACGATATTTATAGCGAAGAATTAAGTGCGAAAATTGTCAACATCTTCCAATTTTCGTGGTATTATACAATATATAGTGTTTGGATAAATGGCTTTACAAGAAATAGTGGTAGTTTGCTGTTTTATATAAGTACACTAAAGATTGAGTATGACATTGACAAAAGAAAACAATAATAATATAATATGAATAGAATAATACTATTAATGAAAAAGTAATATAAATAAATGAGGAATATTAATGGATCTATATAGAGATGAAATAATAAGCAGGCTGTTGCAGGTTGATAAAGATATGGAGTTGTTAGATACGACGCCAGATATGTATTCGTGTGTAATAGTGGGAGGCAGTGCACTTGTACTGATGGAGAAGATTTACAGGTCAACCCACGACATAGATTCAATAGATGCAAGCGATCAAATAAAGCCTCTTTTAGAAACCTACAACATAAATATGAATGTAAAAGCATATCGGATTAACTTTCCCGAAGATTATCTCGATAGAATCATTGAAGTCGATATTCCCACGAAAAAGGTTAAATTCTATACAGTATCCCTTGAAGATTTAGTTGTTTCTAAATTGTGTGGTATGCGAGGAAAAGATGTTGAAGATATTGAAAATGAGCTGGTATATAAGGATTTAAACTGGGATTTAATGGATGAATTGATTGACGATGTTTGTTACGGTATGCTTAATGATTTTGATGTTAATACATTGAAATTAAATTATGAAAACTATAAGGAGAGATTTAAATGAGAGAATTGACATTCAAAGGTTACTTGCTTTCACAGCTTCAGGAATTATCAGGTTTTAATAGTACCTCACTTTATTCTTTCTCTCAGCTTGCCTGTAACAACGCAAGATTAAAGGATGTATTGACTTTGTATTTAGTAATGTACACAGAAGAAAATCTTAAGGGTAAGTTATTGAAAAAATTTGATTTTCTAAATAGCTCCTGTGAAAAGCTTAAAGGACTTAATTATAATAATGCTAAGACCTATTTGCAGAATGACTGCTTGAGTGAATACAGGACAATTTATAATAATTATTTATATCAGCGAAATCATAAAGAGCAGGAAAACAGGCTTAAAATGATGATGTATATAAAAATTTCCGAAGTAAAGCAAGTTAAAGGAGTATCAAATTATCGCATATATAAAGAGTTGAATCTGAATCACGGAAATGTAAATGCTTTTCTCAAAAACGGTGATACAAGCAAGGTGAGTTTAGATTCGGCAAGAAAAATATTGGCGTTCGTTAATGAATACGAGCCTATGAATAAAAGTCTATAAATTAGATTTCATATGATAATGATACGGCTGAAGGATATAATTTCCTTCAGCCTTTTGTCTTATTTATCACCTTTTTACATTGAAAAAAATGTTGCGTTTTGCAACGATTTTTTATTTTTTTCCAAAAATTCAGGATGCCACTCGGTGGCATTTTCACGTACACATGTGTACGTATGATTTGGATGTGGATTGCTAATATTACCGCAATTTACTATGTTTTTTTGACAACCGGGAAAACCTTTTGAAGGGGTGAATTTACCTCTACTTACTTTG
Source organism: Ruminococcus sp. (assembly GCA_034116205.1). GTDB lineage: Bacteria > Bacillota > Clostridia > Oscillospirales > Acutalibacteraceae > Ruminococcoides. The sequence continues at coordinate 5,105 of JAXESA010000189.1, forward strand.
TTGAAGAAGGACAAAACGGTACCAATTTGAAATTTTTCAAATCAACTTCCCAAAAATAAAAAATAGGAAATTACAAAATAGAATATATGTAGCAAGTTTTTTTAAGAAGGTTATAAATTAGGGGAGAGTGACCCTTATCGATATACCCAAATCCTCTCGAAAAAACCGCCTGTGCGTCTTAAAATCCTCTTGCAATCACTCAATATATAGACAATATATTTCGGTATTGACTATATCCAAAATATCAAATTACTATACATTATTTATGTATATTTATTGTTTGATTTTGTGATGCTTTTTTGCTGAATAATATATCTTTAAATAAAATCATTATGAAAAATCAGCAAAAAAATAACAAAATCAAATCAGAGAAAACCGCCTTTCCAAGTGAATAAAAACACAAAAATAATGAATTAAAAGCAAACTTTTTTTGAAAGCTCGGGAGAAAGAAAAGCCGTTTTTCTCTTGCTATTTGATGTCTTGCTTTTCTATAGGTAGGGGTAAGCCAGTAAATATCAATATTTTCGGAGATTTTAAAAGTTGTAAAAACAGGGGTATTTTTTGAGGTCCTGTTTTTACAACTTTAAAGGGGGGTATTTTTACAACTTTTCAAGCCGTTTTTTACGAAAATTCAGATGTTTAAAGATAATAAAGATTCTATTTTATAATTAATTTTTCAATCTGCGAAGAAAAAATTTTGAATATTTTTCGGCTTTTTGTTGTCCTATATAATAAGGTATAGAATAATTCTAATGTTATCTTTTGACACGAACTAATAAATATTGACAATATAAAAATCGAAGTTATATAATTTGGTTAAAGGTGGTGACCGGTATGAAATGTTTTGAATGTGGTTCCGTTATTTTTAATGATGTTTGTCCCTGTTGCGGTTGTGTAAACAATACCCATTATCTTGTTGAACTTTCAAAAGAAGGTAGCCAAACAGCAACTTCAAGACTTTTTATGATGTATTGTAATGATGTTGCCGGTGTGGTACATCTCTTAAACAGTGATACTACTGTTGTAAAAATATTTACCGATGTATTCAAAAATAATAATTCTGCGGATGCTACGGATGATTTTAAGGAATCTCTTACCTACTGCATATATAAAAATATTTTTAATGTGAAATCAGTTGAAAAAGTACATAAGGGGAATGTTCAAACTCCTGTAATTTGTCCTACTCAAACAGTCATAGAGGATAACGGCAATTCCCAATCTGTGCTTAATCAGCTGTTAGAGAATATAAGCGACAGTGAAAAGTTTGCAGGAATAATGTACCTATGCTTAGACATTCCTGTAGAAGTTATTGCAAAGGCTATGACACTTTCTCAGCTAAGTGTGAATGTGTTAATTAACTCTTTTACCAAACAGGTGAATGTTAATTATATTAGTCTGGGTGATTCGTTTGAAGATTACAGTGATATGAATGGGGAAGAACTTTTTGTATCTTTGTTTAAAGGCTGTAATTTTGCAGACGATATACATAAACTTAATAATGAGATTATAGAGAATTTAACCACAAAATCCGATGTCTTGCCAATTATTCATAAAAATAAGAAGGTAAAAAGCTTCCCTAAAAATTCTTTGCTGAAAACCGCTTGTCTGTTTTTAGCTGTTGCTTTGGGAACAGGTTTACTTTCTTATAAATGGACAGATAACAAACCTGTAGTTGAAGTAGGGACTGCAAAAGCTCTTACTGACGATACTATGAATAATAAAGCGGTCAACTATGTAGAGTTTGTGGAAAAGACCAAACCCTATGCTGAAACTTTGCCCACCATTCAAGAAACCTCCTCTACAGAAGAAACCCTATCGGAGGCAACTGCCCCTACAACCGAAAGTATTACTCAAGCCACAACAAAGCCTAAAACATTGGTTAAAAAAGCGGAAAGCGGTGACTTGATTGATGATATATATGATGTGGAGACTTTGATAAATTATGTTGGTGGGTTGGTAGATGAAGAGAATTTTGACAATCTAACAGATGCTGAAATTTTACATTTATGTTTAGCTTATTATGCTTGTGGTGATGACCGTAGTAAAATCAGAATTATTGATTATAATAAGGATTTTAAGGCTTATTCAGATAAAAACATACAGTGGTATGTTGAGGTTAAAGCTACAGAGGTAAAAAAACTTGCCAAATGTTTGTTTGGCAGAACACTTGACGGATATGTTGAGCCTGACAGTAAGTACATTAAAACCAAAAATTTTTATAAAGCTAATCAAAATCTTGAATACTATAAGCACTTTTACTATGATTACTTTATTCCACAGGAAAGCTTTGGCTTTGTAACTGATTATGTTA
>JAXESA010000190.1:0-10060 GCA_034116205.1 Ruminococcus sp.
TAAATATCCTTACCGTCACAAACCTTAACCTCAAGATACTCGGAAAGTGCATTAACAACAGACGCACCAACACCGTGCAAACCGCCGGAAACTTTGTATCCGCCGCCGCCGAACTTACCTCCGGCGTGAAGAACGGTGAAAACAACAGTAACAGCAGGCATACCCATCTTTGCATTTATTCCAACAGGAATACCTCGTCCGTTATCCTTAACTTTGATTATATTTCCCGGCAAAATTGAAACCTCAATTTTTGTACAATAGCCTGCCAAAGCCTCGTCAATGGAGTTATCCACAATTTCGTAAACAAGGTGATGAAGTCCCTGTTCACCTGTTGAGCCTATGTACATACCCGGTCTTTTACGAACAGCCTCCAGTCCTTCAAGAACTTGAATTTCATCCGCACCGTATTCGTTTTCTACTTTGGTGATTTCATTTATATTATCCAATACAATTCCTCCATCAGAAAAATCATTTCTGATTTTCTATTCTTTTACTTTCCGATTTCTTATATTTAACAAAAAATGGTCTTAACAGCAATGCAACTATAATAATCAACACTGCCGAAAGAAATAGGGTTAATATGCTCTTGATATTTATTATAGTCAAAAGAAAAATATTAAAAATTATTGCAAACAAAACTGCCATAGTTATAAGGAAAATATATCCCCCTATTTTTTTAACTACAAATTTCTTTTTGCAGTTATGACACTTTATTTCTTCATTATTCTTTTGATTATTTATTTCTCTATATTCATATATTGCCCTACAATAGGGACAAACAGGTTTTTTAAACATAATCAGTCGTCACTCAGCAAATCATCAAAATAATTATTGCGAGATGATTTCTCTTTATCATTAAAATTAAAGGCTGCTGTTCTTCCCTTTAGCAAATCCCTTGAAATTGTGTCGGTTTCAACCTTTTTAAAGTCATCATCCTCAACAAAAGCCTTTGTTCTTGCCTCTTCTTCCTCTGTAATAATTCTTCTCTTTGCCTTAATCTGATTAAATACATCAGTATTTATCATTGGACCGCTATGTTCAAATTCTTCGTCTGTAATAGGAGGCAAAATCTCCGGCTTCGTAAATTTTTGCTGTTGAATAACAAAATCACGATATTTTTTTAGAGGTCTAAGATTAACAAAGAAAGGCACAAATAAATAGAAAATCATAAAAGGTATCATAACAAGCAAAAACATAAAAGGACTTTTGTTTGCAAGATACATAATTATGAGAATCATTGCAACAACGGCAACCATCATTGTAAGTGTAAAGGCAAGCCACATTTTTTTATTAATGAAAACATTACTCTCTTTTTTACACCTTGTACATTTGTATTCACCTTTAGATTTGTACATAAATGCAGAAGAATAAGACAACCTTCTTCCACAGTAAGGACATTTTGCTAATTTCATAATATACGACCTTTCACAAATTACTTTTTCTTTTCATAAGCGTTTGACTGCTTATTTGGCTAACATATACCTTTATTTCATTATCTTCATTACATACAACATAGCTTTTTGGAAGTTCCATAGAAACATTAATTACCCTTTTACTCTTTGTTGCATTTGAAAGATAATTTTTTGTCCACTTTGAGATTGTTGATGTATCCATATCAAAAATCCCAATTATATCATCTGTTCTTACTACTGTATTTTCACCTAAATGCAAATACATAATTACTCCTCTGTTACTTTACCCTTTGCAACGTTAAAAACCTTACCTTTTTTAAGGATTTCTCTGTTACTTTTTTCACAGCAGGTAATAAAAACCTGATAGTCATCTATTTTATTAAGTAGATAATTTTGTCTTTTTGAGTCAAGCTCCGACAAAACATCATCCAAAAGAAGAACAGGCTTTTCACCATGAATTTCACTTAGCAAATTTGCTTCTGATAGTTTGAGAGAAAGTACAGCACTTCTCTGCTGACCTTGACTTCCAAAGTTTTTTGCTTTCATACCGTTTATCAGTATGTTTATATCATCTCTGTGAGGTCCCACAGTTGTAAATCCGTTATAAAGGTCTTCTCTTAAATTATCTCTTAAACTCTTTAAAAATTTTTCTCTAATATCTTCTAGATTTTCCACATTAATATTTTTTATTGTGGAAATATATTTAATATTTAAAACTTCTTTTTCATCAGAGATTCCTTTATGAAAATACTCGGCATTTTTTCTTAATTTTTCTGCATACATTATCCTTTGCTGAATAATATATGCCCCCAACATACTTAAATTGTCGTCCCATATTTCAAGAGTTGATTTAAGCTCCGGATATTTATTTATATCTTTTAACAATGCATTTCTCTGATTAAGCACCTGGCTATACTTTGAAAAATACATTGCGTACTTTAATTTTTGCTGACATAGGGCTCCGTCAAGAAATTTTCTTCTCTTACCCGGCCCTGCCTTAACAAGAGAAAGATGTTCGGGAGAAAAAACAACACAGGAAAATCTTTCAATAAGCTCTGCACCGCTTTTTTTCTTTACACCATTTACATAGACCTCTTTTTTTCCGCCCATATATCTGATTTCAGCGTTCTGTTCTCTTTCCTGTCCTTCAAAGCAAAGATTTATTTTGAAGAAATTTTCTCCAAATTTTACAAGCTCTTTTTCGGCAGATCCTCTGAATGAATGACCTCCACAGAAAAGCCAGATACATTCAAGTAGATTTGTCTTTCCCTGGGCATTTTCTCCAAATATAACATTAGTATTTTCATGGGCATAAACCCTATTTTTTTCAAGATTTCTGAAATTTTCAAATTCCAAATACTTTACTTTCAATACCGTCTAACCTCTAGAGTTTTTTCATCAAGAGTTACTCTGTCGCCCTCAATAAGTTTTTTTCCCCTCATTGTGCAAACTTCTCCGTTTACAAGAACATAACCCTCTTGAATTAAATACTTTGCTTGTCCGCCTGTTTCAGTCATACCGGAAAATTTTAGTAAATCCTGAAGTCTGATAAATTCTGTTTCGATAAAAATTACTTCTCTACTCATTGTGATATTCTCATTGGTACTACAAGATATAAAAAGCTGTCGCTTTTTACCGGTTTTATTATCATTGGTGAAAGTCCTCCGTTAAGGATGAGTTTCACCTCATCTGTTTCGCAATTTTTAATTGCATCAAGTAAATATCTATTATTAAATCCTATTTCAACATCACTTCCGGCAATTGTTGTACTGATTACATCATTTGCCTTTCCCATTGATGTTTTACAAGTGAGTTTTATTTCATCACTGCTGAAAACACATTTTACAGGAGATGGTATTTTTTCGTTTGCCAAAAGACTCATTCTTTCAACAGAAGAACCTATTTCTCTTGTATTAACAACAACCTCTGTATCATTTCCCTTAGGAATTGTTGAATTATAGTCGATAAACTGACCTTCAATAAGTCTGGAAATAACATAAAATGTTCCAACTTTAAAAAGTGTGTGACGCTGACCAATGATGATTTCTACATTCTCATCATCATTTGTTATAGGCTTTAAAACTTCACTTTGAGTTTTCTTTGGAATAACAAAGCTGTTTTCAGACTCACTATCTATTGTTTCCTTGCGTATAGCCATTCTGTAACCATCAATAGCAACAATAGTGAGAACTTTATCCTTAATTTCAAAAAGAGAACCTGTATAGATAGGTTTTGCTGTATTATCAGAAACTGCATAAATTGTTTGACGAATCATATCTCTTAAAAGTCCGCCCTTTATTAATATCTTATCTGTTTCCTCAAACTTAGGCAGATCCGGATATTCTGTTGCTGAAAGACCAACAATCTGATATGAAGCATGACCACTTGTAATGTAAGTAACCATCCTTTCATCTGTTTCAATAGTAACAATCTCTTCGGGAAGCTTTCTTATAATGTCACCAAATAATCTTGCTGATACAACAATTTCACCTTCACTGTCAAGTTGAGCTTCCATATCTGTTGTTATACCAATTTCAAGATCGTATCCTGATAAATTAAGGTGACCATCATATGCTTTTATTAATATTCCCTCAAGGGAGGGTATTGAAGATTTAACTGCAACTGCTCTTTGAACATTTGTAACAGCGTTGCTTAAGTCTGTTCTTGAACAAGTAAATTTCATTTTTTATCCTTTCTCTGTTTTTCTAATGATTTGTTATGTAAATTTATAATAGTAGTATTAGAGGCTGTGAAAACCTATAAAAAGTATTACAAACATAATTATAATCACATTTTTAAGTCAACATAAAAAATGTTGAAAAAAATAAATTATGTGGATAAATTCAGTAATATAATAAGTTATCCACATTTTGTGAAAGTATGTGATGTTAATGTTTATGAAAATGTGGAAAACTATCTGTCTCTTATATTCTTAATTATGTCCTCTACAGTTTCCTTTATATCATTATTTTCCTGCATCTGTTGAGTGATTTTTTGAATTGTATATACTATTGTTGTATAGTGTCGGTTGCCAAATTCCTTACCTATTTCTATCATAGAAAGGTTAGTAAGACTCCTTACAATGTATATTGCAATATGTCTTGCTTGGCTTATACTTGCCTTGTGATTCTTTGAACTTCTGATTTCATCGGCAGAAAAACCATAATTTCTTCCTACTTCTTCAATAATCCTTTCAACAGTAAGCTCAGGTGGTGTGTCATTATTTAAAATGTCACTTATGCCCTCTTTAACAACTGAAAGAGAAGGTTCTTCCCCTGACAGCAAAATTTTTGCTTTGAGTTTTTTTACAACACCTTCAAGCTGACGAATATTTGTTTTTAGACTTTTTGCAATATATTCGCATACATCGTCGTTAAGATTTATTCCTAATATTTCAGATTTACGCTTTATGATTGCAATTCTTGTTTCCAAATCAGGTGGTTGAATATCTGCAAGAAGTCCTGATTCAAATCTTGAACGAAGTCTGTCCTCAAGTGTTTTAATCTCTCTTGGAGGACGGTCAGAAGTAAGTACAATCTGCTTGTTAGCTTCATAAAGTGTATTAAATGTGTGGAAAAATTCTTCCTGTGTTCTTTCTTTTCCTCCAATAAACTGAACGTCATCCACTAAAAGAACATCAGCATTTCTATATTTATTTCTAAATTCAGAAGTAGTTGCCTTAGCTATGGATTCAACAAGTTCGTTGGTAAAGTCGTCTCCTTTAACATATACAATGTTTTTATCAGGCTGATTTTTCTTTATTTCATTACTTATTGCACATATAAGGTGAGTTTTTCCAAGTCCACTGTTTCCATAAAGAAAAAGTGGGTTGTATGCACCGGCAGGATTTTGAGCAACTGCAATTGAGGCTGCATGAGCAAATTTATTTGAAGAACCTACAATAAAGGTTTCAAATGTAAAGTCATATCCTGTTTCGGCAGTTGATTTCTGTTCTTTTTCTTGTATATTATTAACCTCATCAGGCACACGAAAAATAATTTTAAAGTGTGTGCCAAATACAGTATCAAACGCATCATTAAGAAGTGGTATATAGCATCTCATAAGAGTCTGACGGTGAAAGTCGTTTGGAACAAGAAGAGTTGTTTCGCTTTTATCAAAATCTAAGCTGACAGGCTCAATCCTCTTAATCCATGTGTTGTAAGCAACATCTGTAATCTGACTTTTACAATAGTCACTTATAATGTTCCAGGCTTCTCTGAAGGAGTCCATCGTTTCACTTCCTTTATTTATCCTTATCTATTAAAAATTATTGAAAAAATTCATTAAAATAATTCTGTTTAGTTTTATCCACCCATACAGATACATTATACATTATATCAAAAACACTTATAATTTGCAATAAAAATAATTTCATTTATATTCACATATGTAAGTATATATTTACTATAAAAATTTGTGTTGATTTAGGCAAAAAATTTTTATTATAATTAGTGGTTAAAAATCAAAAAAATACTACATATTGTATAGATTAATAAAAAACAAAAATAACATAAAAATAAAAAGCAAAAAATAGAAAAAATTTGTTGACTGTATTTGCAAAATAATATATAATGCTATATTGCAAGGTTATGTAATGTAATTCCGAAAGGAGGGTTTTCTATGCTGAGAACATATCAGCCTAAAAAGCTTCATAGAAAGAAAGAACATGGCTTTAGAAAAAGAATGGCAACAAAGAATGGCCGTAAAGTTTTAGCAAGAAGAAGAGCTAAAGGTAGAAAGAAGTTGTCTTATTAAGGAAACACTGAATAAATCACGCTAAATGTTTTTTATACATCTTTTCTCCATATTTTCCGCCGAATAACCAAAAAAATCTTGTAATGCGTCAGCATTACTGCGGTTTATTTTTATAACCTGACGAAAAATATGAATGAATAATATGTGTAAATGATTTAATTAGTATTTCCTTAAAATGAAGGCCACTTTAAGTGGTCTTTCTTTTTATTTATTATCAAAGGTGATTACATGGGAAAAGGTGTTACTTTAAAAGAAAACAGGGATTTTCTCAGAATATACCGAAAAGGAAAAAGCTTTGTAGGTACTTCCCTTGTAACCTATGTTCTAAAAAATAGAAGTAATGAAAAAAGGTACGGAATAACTACCAGTAAAAAAATTGGTAATGCTGTACAGAGGAGCAGAGCAAGAAGAGTTATAAGAGCCTCTTTGTTTGATCTGTACAGTGATATTATTCCGGGTTATGATATTATTTTTGTTTCAAGAGGAAAAACCCCATATGTAAAAAGTACACTTGTTAAAAAGGAAATGATTAGTCACCTTAAAAAAGCAGATGTTCTAAGGAAAGAACAGTTATGAAAAAATTTTTCATAGCGATTATTAAATTCTACAAAAAATGTATATCTCCGTACACAAGCTCCAAGTGTAAGTATTATCCCACCTGTTCAAGCTATGGTATTGAAGCAATCAGTATCCATGGTGCTTTTAAGGGAGGATTAATGACAATTTGGAGGATATTAAGGTGCAACCCTTTTTCTAAGGGTGGTTTTGATCCTGTTCCTCCTAAGAAAGAGAAAAATAAAAGGAGAAAATAAGATGGCAATATTTAACTTCTTCGGAAGTATTTTTGGTTATGTTTTGTGGCCGATTTTTTATCTTGTACAAAACTACGGTATAGCAATTATTATATTTGCTATTATAGCTAAGATTGTACTTTTCCCTTTTTCTATTAAACAGCAAAAGGCAATGGCTAACAACGCCAGACTCCAAAAAAAGCAACAGGAAATAAAGGAAAAATATAAAAATAATAAAGTAAAAGCAAATGAGGAAATGCAAAAGCTGTATCAGAAAGAAGGAGTTAATCCTTCTTCAGGATGCCTTACAAGTATTGTACCAATGCTTGTTATGTTGGGTATTTTCTACAGTATTTCTGCTCCTCTTACAAATACTCTTCATCTTGATTCTAATCTTGTGAATTCTGCTGTTACATATGCACAGCATATTCCCGGTATGCCTTTACATTCAAGTGTAAATACATACTATCAGCAGATAGAGGTTCTCAATAACTTTGGTGCAATGAGCAACACCGACTTTATTCAGAACTGCTTTACACAGACACAGATAGATAATATTAATATGCTTGCGGGTGGTTTTGAACTCATCCCTGGCAGCGGAATAAGTATGCTTGAAATTCCTTCAACCTATGGTATGTTTGGTTCATGGTATATTATTATTCCAATCCTTTGTCTTGTTTCATCAATAGCAACACAGATTATTACAATGAAACTCAATAAAACACCAATGCAGGGCTGTATGATGTTTATGATTCTTGCTATGCCTCTTTTCTCGGCATATATTGCATATTCCGTACCAGCCGCCGTTGGTTTCTACTGGATTTGTTCTACACTTTTAGGTCTTGTTCAGTCCATTGTAATGCATAGATTTTACAATCCTGTTACTATGATAGCAAATCAAGAAGCTCGTCATGTTGCACTATTGGAACAAAACGAAAAAAATATGTAAAATGAGATGTAAAAACAGAAGGTGAAAAAGTGATTAAAGAATCTATCGGAACTGGTGAGACTATTGAACTTGCCCTTGAAAATGCCTACAAGGAGCTTGGCATTGATTCTTCAACAGAGGGTGTAAATTTTGAGGTTATTCAACAGCCTGAAAAGAAAAAGCTTGGTATTTTCGGCGGAAAAGAAGCTAAGGTAAAGGTTACTTTGGAGATAAAGGAGTCCCCTGCTAAGGTTGCTTCTGATTATCTTCGTAACATTTTAGACGCTCTTGGTCTTACAGAAATTGAAATGACTGTTAAGGAAGAAGAGGACGGTGCAGAAATTAACCTTGAAGGTGAGGGTATCGGCTTTGTAATTGGAAGAAGAGGAGAAACTCTTAACTCTCTTCAGTATCTCACAGGACTTGTTGCAAATCATGTAGAGAATAACTACTATAGAATTTCAATTAACACAGGTAACTACAGAGAAAAAAGAGAAAAAACTCTTGAAATTTTAGGCAGAAAACTGGCATTTAAAGCAGCTAAAACCGGGGAAAAATCAAGACTTGAGCCAATGAATCCTTATGAAAGAAGAATAATTCATACAGCTGTTCAAAAGGTTAGAGGAGCTATCTCTTGGAGTGAGGGAGAGAATATGAACCGTCATGTAGTGATTGGTCCTGACCCAGACGCACCAAAGAGAAACTACGATAACAGAAGAAAAAATAATTATAGAGGCAGACGAAGTGGTGGTTACAGCAAAAGTGGTGAAAGCACAAGCACAACACCTACCAGAGAGCCAATCAACGAAGGTAGCCTTTACGGAAAATTATAATTGATGTTAAATGGAGGCGAAATCGTCTCCATTTTGTTTTATTTGGATATTAATACAAGGTTGTGTTTTTATGAGTACAGTTGCAGCAATTTCTACCGCCCAAGGCCAGGGTGGTATTGGAGTAATAAGAATTAGTGGTGAAAAATCCTTTGAAATTACCGACAAAATATTTAAATCGGTAAGTGGCAAAAAAATTGCTGACATCAAGGGTTATACTGCACTCTTCGGTCATATTTATCACAATGACGAAAGGATTGACGAGGTTGTTGCACTGAAATACATTTCGCCAAAATCCTTTACTGGAGAAAATGTGGTAGAAATATCCTGTCACGGCGGAATGTTCATTACAAGGGAAGTTTTAAAATGTGTAATTGACGCAGGGGCAACCCTTGCACAGCCCGGTGAATTTACAAAAAGGGCATATTTAAACGGAAAAATGGATTTGACCGAGGCTGAATCTGTTATGGATATTATCTCCGCACAGTCAAAGGACGCTGTCCGTGCGGCAATGTTTGTTAAAGAAGGAGTTTTGTATAAAAAGAGTATAGAAATTAAGGATTTACTCCTTAACAAAACTGCACACCTTTCTGCTTGGGCAGATTATCCCGAGGAGGATATACCAGAGGTGACAACAGAGTCTGTAAAGGATGCAGTTGAAAAGAGCATAGAAACTCTCAAAAAACTCCTTTCCACATATGATGCCGGACAGGTTATTAAAGAGGGGATAGACACTGTAATAGCCGGCAGACCAAATGCGGGAAAGTCAACGCTTATGAACCTTTTGGCCGGTAGGGAAAAGTCCATTGTAACTTCTGTTGCCGGTACAACAAGGGATGTTGTTGAGGATACTGTACTTGTGGGAAATGTTCTGTTAAAGCTATCCGACACAGCGGGAATAAGAGAAACTGACAATGAAATTGAAAAAATCGGTGTACAAAAGACTATGGAAAAAATCCATAGCTGTGGTCTTGTAATTGCTCTTTTTGATAACAGCGAGAAACTCACAGATGAGGACATAAAATTAATTGACGAAATTAAGGATATGCCAAGCATTGCTGTTATCAACAAAACCGATTTGGATAATAAAATTAACATTGAGTATATAAAAGATAATATTAAACATTTAGTATATATTTCTGCAAAGAATGAGGAAAATATAGAAGAACTTAAAAAAGTCATAGAAAAAGTTGCAGGAACAGAAAATTTTGACCCAAGCGGTGGAATTATTGCAAACGAAAGACAGAGAAATGCAATAAAAAATGCACTTGAAAACCTTTTTGAGGCAAAAACAGCTTTGGATATGGGACTTACCTTAGATGCTGTTACAGTTTCACTTCAAGA
>JAXESA010000191.1:0-2655 GCA_034116205.1 Ruminococcus sp.
AAGTCCCTTTTTACATATTTGTATATGCTTTGTAAAAGAGTATTTTTATCCATAATATGCACCCAACTATCAAAAGGGGCTGTCGCAAATGACCAAACATTGCGACAGCCCCTGATTTTTTACTATTATATTAAATATTAAAGCTATAGTTTGGAGCTTCCTTGGTGATTTGAATATCGTGAGGATGGCTCTCCTTAAGTCCTGCTCCGGAAATTTTGCAGAACTTTGCCTTTTCGTGAAGCTCTGAAATATTTGCACAGCCTGTGTAACCCATACCGGCTCTGATACCGCCAACCATCTGGAAAATAGTATCTGCAAGAGGTCCCTTGTAAGGTACACGACCTTCAACGCCCTCGGGAACCAGCTTTCTGTTACCTCCCTGAAAGTATCTGTCGGATGAACCCTTAGCCATAGCTGCAAGTGAACCCATACCACGGTAAACCTTGAACTGCCTACCCTGATAAATCTCTGTTTCTCCGGGGGACTCCTTACATCCTGCAACAAGAGAACCAACCATAACAACAGAGCCACCTGCGGCAAGAGCCTTTACAATATCACCGCTGTACTTAACACCACCGTCTGCAATAACAGGAATGCCGTACTTTGCAGCCTCGGTTGCTGCGTCAAAAATAGCAGTAACCTGTGGCACACCAATACCGGCAACAACTCTTGTGGTACAAATGGAACCCGGACCGATACCAACCTTAACTGCGTCTGCACCAGCCTCAATAAGAGCCTTTGTAGCCTCGGCAGTTGCTACATTACCGGCAATAAGCTGAACATCAGGGAAAGCCTTTTTAACCTTTGCAACTGACTTGATAATGTTGCTGTTGTGACCGTGAGCAGAGTCCAGAACAAGCACATCTGCACCGGCGTTAACAAGAGCCTGTACTCTTTCAAGAACATCAGGTGTTCCGCCAATAGCGGCACCACACAGAAGTCTGCCCTTTTCGTCCCTTGCTGAATTAGGATACTGGATTGACTTTTCAATATCCTTAATTGTAATAAGACCACAGAGATTGCCCTGGTCATCAACGATAGGAAGTTTTTCTATCTTGTGCTTTTTAAGAAGTTCCTTTGCCCCTTGAATAGTAGTACCGATAGGAGCAGTAATGAGGTTTTCTTTTGTCATAACAGAGTAAATTGGCTGTTTGTAATCCTCTTCGTTAAGGAAAGCCATATCTCTGTTTGTAATGATGCCAACAAGCTTTTTGCCCTCACAAATTGGCACACCTGAAATTTTATACTTGCCCATCAGCTCGTCAGCCTCGGCAACTGTCTTTTCAGGAGAAAGGTAGAATGGGTTTGTGATAACACCATTTTCCGAACGCTTAACACGGTCCACCATATCCGCCTGAGTTTCAATAGACATATTCTTGTGAATAATTCCGATACCACCCTCACGAGCAATGGCGATTGCCATTTCGGACTCGGTAACGGTATCCATTGCCGCTGTCATAAGCGGTGTATTCAGCTTGATTTTCTTTGTGAGATATGTTGAGATGTCAACATCCTTTGGCTCAACATCAGACTCACCCGGGATAAGAAGTACATCATCAAAAGTTAGTGCCTCTTTAACAAATTTCTCTTGGTTGATCATAGCTCATTCCCCCTAAATAATTCTATCCTATTTCAAGGAAACACTGAATAAATCAATTTACACATCTTGTGCGCATATTTTCCGCCGGTATGCCCAAAAAATCCTCACAATACGTCAGTATTCCTGCGGTTTTTTGAACATACCAACAAAAAATCTGACTGCACAATCTGTGCAAATAATTTAATCAGTGTTTCCTTAAGTTATTAATCTTGATTATACCACTTTGCCATTATATATTCAAGAATTTTTTTCATATATTAAATTATTTTTTGTTGAAAAGATTTTTCCTATGTGATATATTAAATGTATAATAATTTGGTGGTGTTTTTATGTCTAAGAAAAAGGAAAATAAGGTTACAAAATCTGTTGAGGATAATATTGTAAAAATAACAAAGGCAATTATTAATATTTACGCTCTAAAGGAAAAGGCTCTTAACATTCAGACTGATAAAATAGACGACAACAGCGAAGAAAACCGACAAAAGCTCTTTGAGGTTAAGTCACAGCTTAGGGATGTTCAAAATGAATTCCACTATACTGCAAAGGAGCTTTTCGACAACCCCGAATACACAGGCAGACTTGTTAAGACAAACTACATTGAGGAATTCACAGGCTACGAGCCGACCCCTATAAGAAGATATGCCTACTATGACCTGGAGCTTATGCTCAGGGAGGACTACGAATTCTGCAAAAATGCTCCTGTTCGCAAAAGCATCAAAAAAATGAACAAGGCAAGGAGAAAATTCCTTAAGCTTAACAACAACTACACCAAAGGCACAAAGCTGAAGAAGAACCTTGTAAATATGGTGTAATATTTTTTGGGTTTTATCTCAAACCAAACAATAACTTAATAAACACGGAAAAAAGCGACTGTCATACGACAGTCGCTCTTTTTTCGGAAACACTGATTAAATCATTTGCATAATCTGTGTGAAGTGATTTATTCAGTATTTCCTTTTATATTTTAGGATGTTTATGAAGAAAGCAAAATTAAAATTACTTAAAGTACTTAACACCTGACTCAAATATTTTCATATCCTTTTCAAAAGGAACAT
>JAXESA010000192.1:0-7743 GCA_034116205.1 Ruminococcus sp.
TTATAAAAGCAAACAACATAGATGTTGAAAATGGCAGGAAAAACGGACTTACCGAAAGCCTTATTGACCGCCTTACATTAGGCGAGGACAGAATTAAGAGTATGGCTGACGGTGTGAGAAAGGTTGCCTCTCTCCCTGACCCTGTGGGAAATGTTATCAGCGGTAACAAGCTACCAAACGGGCTTACAGTAACAAGGGTTAAGGTGCCTTTGGGTGTTATCGGAATTATCTTTGAGGCTCGTCCAAATGTAACAGCTGACGCCGCCTCCCTTTGCCTAAAGTCGGGAAATGCAGTAATTCTCCGTGGGGGCAAGGAGGCTATTAACTCCAACAAGGCTATTTCACAGATTATGCGAAATGCCATCCAAAAGGTGGGACTGCCTATTGACAGTATTCAGCTAATCACCGACACCTCAAGGGAGTCTGCAACAGAGCTTATGCAGTTAAGTGACTACCTTGACGTGCTTATCCCAAGGGGCGGTGCAGGACTTATCAGGGCTGTTGTAGAGAACAGCAAGGTGCCTGTAATTGAAACAGGTGTAGGCAACTGCCATGTGTATGTTGACAAGTACGCAGACATTGAAATGGCGGCTGAAATTATTTACAACGCAAAAACAAGCAGACCGTCCGTTTGCAACGCCATAGAGACAATACTTGTTCACAAGGATATTGCAAAGGACGCTCTGCCTTTGATAAAGGAAAAATTAGATAACAAAAATGTTCAGATTAGAGGCTGTCAGGAAACAAAAAAGATACTTGGGGACTCTGTTGTAGATGCAGAAGAAAGCGACTACTACACAGAATTTCTTGACTATATCCTCGCCTGCAAGGTGGTTTCATCCATTGAGGAGGCTATCAACCACATTGCAAAGTACTCCAGCGGTCACAGTGAATGTATTGTCACAAAGGATTATTCCAGGGCAAACCGCTTTACAAGTGAAGTAGATAGCTCCGCAGTTTATGTGAACGCATCTACACGCTTTACTGACGGAGGAGAATTTGGACTTGGGGCAGAGATAGGCATTTCCACCCAAAAGCTCCACGCAAGAGGACCTATGGGTATAAACGAGCTGACTTCCTCAAAGTTTATTATTGAGGGTGACGGACAGATACGCACATAATCAACTGATTAACAAATATATCAGCGCCATCATAAGCATTGGGTCGGCGTTTTCGTCGTAGAGAAAGAAAATCATTAACAGGATAAGGGTTGCTTCCTTATCCTTTAGCAAAAAGTCAAAAATATCCTTGCCACCTTCCGGCTGTTGGGTTTCATTTGTTTCAAAGGGGATTTGTTTTTCTTGAAGAGGCAAATTTTCTTCTTTAAAAAAATTATTAACCTTTGGTATTTGCTCCTCTTTTGGAGGTTTTTCTTCCTTCGGAGCAGGCTTTCGGGGATTTTGCTGTTGTGTTTTTCTGTTATGTACATTTGGGTTTGAGTAGAAAGCACTGCGCATTTTTTCTGCTCTTTGCAGTGCTTCCCTTTCCATATCATCCACTATGCTCTACTCCTAAAATAATCCAAGATTTTTAATATTGGGCAATAATCTTATTATTACCAACATTTTCTTGATTTTGTCAAGCTTCTCCCGTCTTTCTGCCGAAAGAAAAGGCGCCATAGCGTCCAAAAGTCTTGTGGTGTCATCCTCCCTGTTTACCGAGGTGAGTATGGGTGCAAGCCTGCTTATGATACTTGGGTCAATCCCCCCAAGTTCGCCAAATGGGTTACTTTGCTTTGGCGGTTCAGGTTTTTTGGGAGGTGATGGAGAATTGTCGGTATTAAGCCCCATCATCCTGCCCAGATTTTGAATTTCCTTCATTTTTTCCGGGTCAGACATTATCTCGTTAATTTTAGAAGCTAAATCGTCCATTTATCCCATCAGCTTTTTAATGATTGCCTGAGCCTGTGGTGAATTTAGGATTTTTTCACTTTGCTCCGGATTATCAAGGATTTTCTGTAGCCTTTTTGCCTGACCACTGCTCATTTTGCTCACTACGGAATCCAGATTCCCCTTTTCCAGATTAGCCTTAAGCTGCTGTGGAGTTGTATTCAGCCTTTCACTAAGTCCGTTTAAAAGATTATTAATTTCACTGTTGTTTATCATTATCTATTTCCTTTCTCTGTACTATTAATATGTTATGCAGAGAAAAGCAATTTATGAAGAGGTAATTATGAAAATACTTGTTTTTTCCGACACCCACGGTGACTTTACCCGTATGGAAAGGGCGATTATGTCTCATTCCGATGCAGAAGTTATTATCCATTGCGGTGACGGTGAAAGAGATGTAGAATATATGAGAAGGAGTTTCCCAAACAGAGCATTTTACAATGTTTGCGGAAACTGCGACTGGGGTAGTTCCCTTGAACCTACCCTTGAAATCACCCTTGAGGGCAAAAAGATTTTTGCCACCCACGGTCACCTTTACGGTGCAAAGATGGGATTAAACCGGCTGATTTACACCGCAAGGGAAAAGAATGCAGACATTCTCCTTTATGGACACACCCACATTTCTATGAACGAATATGATGACGGTATGTACATCATTAACCCGGGCTCCTGCCACGGATACGGTGCAACCTACTGCCTGCTTGATATTTCGGAAAAGGGTGTGCTGGCAAGCATAGTAAATGCAAAATAAGGGTGATACTGTGAATTTCGGCAAAGAAAATTTCAGCGAAAAAATTAAATATCAACTTTCTTCCCTTAGTCACAACAACCGACTTCCCCACGCATTAATTGTTGCAGGAGGAAACAGCGAAACACGAAAAGCTGTTGCACAGTTTCTATGCAAATATGCTGTGTGTTCAGGGGACAGCAAGCCCTGTTCCTTGTGTAAAAACTGCATTAAGGCTGAAAGCCACTCCCACCCCGACATAACGGTAGTTGAGGGTAGCCAAAAGACAAAGGCAAAGATTTATTCAAAGGAAATTATTGAGGACATTATCCGTGACACTGCAATAATCCCCAACGAGGCTGACAGCAAGGTTTTTCTCCTTTATGATGTTGACGAAAAACTGCCTGTAATCTCCCAGAACGCACTGCTGAAAACTTTGGAAGAACCCCCCGGTGGTGTGGTTTTTGTTATGACTTGCAAGGACGCAAGTCTGATGCTGGACACAATAATTTCACGAAGTACACTTATTAACATTCCAAATGATGAAGTTTTTTCAGAAGATGGACTTGCACTAAGCGAAGAAATCACAGATGCGCTTTTGGATATTAACGAATACACCCTGCTAAAAGCTACATCAAAACTTAATAAAAGGGATATTTTTCTTGAAACGATGCCACCCCTTAGGATGATAATAAGGGATACACTTGTATTATTATCAGGTGGAAAGCCTGTCACCCAAGGTGAAGCACCAAAAAAATTACAACGAAAACTCACAAGGGAAAAAACACTTTCCCTGTTATATACAATAGAAAAGGCACAGCAAATGGCAAAGGGAAACGCAAACATCAACCTGCTTTGCACCTGGCTGTGTACTGAACTCAGGAGGATAACATGGCAAAAGTAATTGGAGTTAGATTTAAAGAGGTTGGAAAGATTTATTATTTCGACCCGGATAATTTTGATTTTCACCAAGGGGACAGGGTAATTGTGGAAACCGCCCGTGGTGTGGAGTGTGGCACAGTTGCCCTTGCTAACAAGGAGGTTGAAGATGACAAAATTGTTCATCCACTTAAGAAGGTTCTTCGCCAGGCAACCAAAAAGGACCTTGCCCACCTGGAGGACAACAAGGCTCGTGAAAAAGAGGCTATGAAAATCTGTGAGGAGAAAATCCGCAAGCATAATCTGGATATGAAGCTTGTTGATGTTGAATATACCTTTGACAACAGCAAAATCCTCTTTTACTTTACTGCAGAGGGCAGAGTTGACTTCCGTACCCTTGTAAAGGACCTTGCAACTGTTTTCAGAACAAGAATTGAGCTAAGACAAATTGGTGTAAGGGACGAGGCAAAGATGCTTGGTGGTCTTGGAATGTGTGGCAGACCGTTTTGTTGTAACGGATTTTTGGGAGAATTTCAGCCTGTATCCATCAAAATGGCAAAGGAACAGGGACTTTCCCTCTCTCCTGTTAAAATCAGCGGTACTTGTGGCAGACTTATGTGTTGCTTAAAGTATGAGCAAGAGGCATACAGCGACCTTATTAAGTGTACTCCAAAGGTGGGAACAAATGTAAAAACACCCGAGGGCAAGGGTACTGTTGTAGAAACTGCCCTGCTGACAGGCAAGGTTAAGGTAAAGCTGGATTCCTCCCCTGAGGAGGCAATTCCCCAGACCTTTACACTAAAGCAAATAAGACCTGTTCGTGAAAGAACACAAGGCAAAAATCATCAGGAAGTAAAGCCTGTCCGTGAAAATCAAAAGAAACAGGAAAACGGCGAAAAAACGGAAAAATAATGACAAAAGCAAAAATCCGTTGATTTTTTGATACGGTTATGATACAATAGCGGTAGAATAATAAGGAGGTGTTCTTCATGGCATATGCTATTTCTGATGAATGCATCAGCTGTGGTGCTTGCGCTGACGGTTGTCCTGTTGGTGCTATTTCCGAGGGCGACGGCAAGTATGTAATCAATGCTGACGAATGCATCGACTGCGGTGCTTGTGCAGACACATGCCCTGTAGGTGCTCCTGCAGAAGCATAATTTAATTATTAGTGAGTAAAACAGCAAGGTGTATTGCCTTGCTGTTTTTCATTTATTGTAGTATAATTGCTGTGGTTAGTAATTAGTATTAAATAATCTCCCAAATGATGGCAGAAGCAGGCACTTTGAGTTACAGACAGCCTCCATCAGACGAGGGAGGTGGCACGGCTTTTGCCGTGACGGAAGGAGGGAAAAAGCGTTCTCTTTATCTCTCTTTGTCTTTTGAGGATAGTGCGGTTATATGTTCTAACTTAAACTTAAATATATAAAGACATAGCAAGATATATTGACTACTTTTTCACTCCCCCAGTCGCCTTTGGCGACAGCTTTTCTGGCGAAAACAGCAAACCCTTTGCCCCGTTGGGGCATTTCCCTTAGCAAGGGAATACCTCATCCGAGGGAGCCTTTGTTAAGTCCTAAATTTCATATGACATATTTGTGATGAATAATGCACTGCTTTTATTAAGGAGGGATAATGTGCTGAAAGAAAACGAACACCTTGAACCCCTGGGTAAAGACATAAGAATCATTGTAAGTGACATTCACCACTTTTCCACAGACACCATTCTTTTAAGCAATTTTGCCTGTCCCAAAAAAAGGGACAAGGTGATTGAGCTTGGAACAGGGTGCGGTACTATCCCCCTTTTGATGAAAAAAGACAACACAAATCTTGAGTTAACCGCCGTTGACATTCAGAGTGACGCCTGTTCAATGCTTGAGAGAAGTGTAGAGCTTAATAAACTTGAAAACATTACAGTAATTAACAGCGATTTAAAGGAGCTAAAGGGCAAGGTGCCTTTTGGGTACTTTGACCTTGTTGTGTGCAACCCTCCTTACAAGGAGGACGGAACAGGAATCCACAACCCAAATGACGGTAAAAAAACAGCCCGACACGAGGTTATGTGCTCCCTTGAAGATATAATTAAGGTAAGTTCTTCTCTGCTGAACTTTGGTGGCAGACTTTGTATGTGCCAAAGAAGTGAAAGGCTCACCGACCTTATCACACTTATGAGAAAATATGACCTTGAACCAAAAAGACTGCGACTTGTTCAGCAAAGGCTAAATAAAGCCCCAAAGCTGGTGCTTATTGAGGGTCGCAGAGGTGGGAAATCCGGATTTATGGTGACAGAGCCAACCCTTATGATTGAGGGAGCAGACGGTGAATTTTCCCACGAAATGATGGAAATTTACGGAGATTACAAGGGAAACAATTAATAAGTATTTGTTTTCCAAAGGAGAAAATATGAGCGTATTATATGTTGTAGGAACTCCCATAGGCAACCTCAGCGACTTTTCACCAAGGGCGGTGGAAACACTAAAAAGTGTTGACTTTATAGCCGCTGAGGACACAAGAGTTACCCTAAAGCTTTTAAACCATTTTGGTATAAAGAAAGAAATGATAAGCTACTTTGAGCATAACAAGCTCCAGCGTGGGGATATTATCACCCAAAGGATTCTCGACGGAGAAAGCTGTGCAATCGTCACCGACGCCGGTATGCCCTGCATCAGCGACCCGGGTGAACTGCTGATTATGCAATGTGAAGAAAAGGGAATTAACACCGTTGTTATTCCCGGACCAACAGCCTTTGCCTCTGCCCTTGCGATTTCAGGACTTCCAACCGGCAGGTTTACCTTTGAGGGATTTTTAAGCGTTAACAAAAAGAGCCGAAAGGAGCACCTTGAAAGCCTTTTAAATGAAGAAAGGACAATGCTGTTTTACGAGGCTCCTCACAAGCTGAAAAACACCCTAAAGGATTTTAAGGACTACTTTCCAAACAGAAAGCTGTCCATTGTAAGGGAAATTACCAAGGTTCACGAGGAGGTTATTCGCACCACCACCGACAGGGCATTTGCAGACTTTGGCGAAACAGGACTAAAGGGAGAAATCGTCCTTGTACTTGAAGGCAAGGCTAAAGAAGAAAATGAAGAAAGCTGCACCCTCTGTCAGGCTGTAGAAATGGCAAAGGAACTGATTGAAAAGGGCAAAAAGGCAACAGACGCAAGTAAGGAAGTTGCATCCCTTACAGGATTTAAGAAAAACGAAATTTACAAGGAGCTTTTATGACATATCAAGAAACAATAGAAAAAATACACAGCCTACTACACCTTGGGGCTCGTCCAGGACTTGACAGAATGTTAAAACTCCTTGACAAAATAGGCAACCCCCAAAACAAGTGCAAATTTGTCCATATTGCAGGTACAAATGGCAAAGGCTCTGTGTCACAAATGATTAGCTCTGTGCTGACAGAGGCAAATTATAGGACAGGACTTTTCATCTCCCCCTACATCACAGATTTCAGGGAGAGAATACAGATTAACGGTGAAATGATACCAAAGGAAAGCCTTATAGATGCTGTTGAGTACATCTACCCTATTGTTGAAGAAATGGCTGAAAACGGAGATGTTATTACAGAATTTGAGTTTGTAAACGCAGTTGCCTTTTACTACTACGCAAAGGAAAAGTGCGACATTGTTGTGCTGGAAACAGGTATGGGAGGACTTTTGGACTGCACCAACACAATTCCCTCTCCCCTATGCTCCGTAATAACACCAATTGCCCTTGACCACACCGCTGTACTTGGTGACACTATTGAGGAGATAACTAACCAAAAGTGCGGAATTATCAAGGAAAAGTCATTTACTGTAATCGGAAAGCAAACCCACAGAGCCATTGAAAGGCAGATTGCAAAGTACTGTGTGGAGCATCACAATATCTATCACTTTGCAGAGGACTGCAAATTCAAGGTGATTTCTTCCACTCTTGATGGCACAACCGTGAAGTACAAGGGCAGAAAACTAAATCTTCATCTCGCCGGACTTCACCAAATTGAAAACCTTAGAACAGCGCTAAAAACCATTGAAGTGCTTATTGATGAGTATTTTTACCCTATCACAAAAGAGGATATTGAATACGGAATTGCTAAGGCGAAAAATCCTGCGAGATTTGAGTTACTAAGCAAAAATCCAAGGGTTATACTTGACGGTGCTCACAACCCAAACGGTATGGAGTCCTTCTCTAAAAGCGTTGAGGAATACACAAGTGGCAAAAGGGTGCTTATTATGGGAATGCTGAAAGATAAGGACATAA
>JAXESA010000193.1:0-6117 GCA_034116205.1 Ruminococcus sp.
GGAATCCTTGTTAAATGCACTGTCGGCAACCTCCTTGCGCATTTCTTCCTCTTTACTACTATCAAGGAGTGGGAAAGAGGAGTTAAGGAGTCTGTCTATTGTTTCGTCAGAAATATTGCAAGGGTCAAAGGACTTGTCATCCACATTTCCAATGCTGTTGATGTGTGCAGTAACCTTTATACCCTTTTCAAGGAGAATCTGCTTGCAAACAGCACCTGCAAAGACGATTGGCGCTGTGATTCTTCCGCTGAAATGTCCACCGCCGGCAATGTCGTTAAAACCGTTGTACTTAATATATGCAGGATAATCGCTGTGACCCGGTCGAGGACACCTTTTGATGTTGGAGTAGTCCTTGCTCTTTGTGTTGGTGTTGTAAATGATTGCGCAAAGTGGAGCGCCGGTTATTGTGTTATCAACCACACCGGAAAGTATTTCTGGAAAGTCCGCCTCTTTTCGTGGTGTGGCGGTTTTGTCGTTGCCCGGTGCTCTTCTCTTCATTTCAAGTAGAATTTTATCCATATCCAGCTTTAAGCCTGAGGGCAGACCGTCTATTACAACGCCGATTGCCTTTCCGTGGCTTTCTCCAAATACAGAAATTTTTATATTATCACCTATTGTTGATGACATTTACATTACCTCCCAGCTTTTTGAAATCCCCAAAAAAGTCGGGGTAACTCTTGTTGATAGCCTGGCTGTCGGTGATAGTGACATCATTTCTTGCAATAACCGATGCTACTGCACTTGCCATTACGATTCTGTGGTCGTTACAGCCCTCTGCTTTTCCTCCGTTTAATGAGCCAACACCTTGAATGAGAAGTCCGTCGTCAAGCTGGGCAACCATTCCCCCAAGGTTATTGATTGCCTCCATAGTTGTTTTAAGCCTGTCGCTTTCCTTAATTCTAAGGCGTTCTGCGTTGTATATCTTTGTCACACCTGTTGCCCCTGCACCGCACACGGATACAACAGGAACCAGGTCGGGAATCTGACTTGCATCAATGCTTATTCCTCGTAAATTACCCTTTTTAACGGTAACGGAATCTTTTGTGGTGGTTACTTCTGCACCAAATCTCTTTAGAATATTGCAGATTTCCTTGTCCCCTTGGGCGGAGTCGGGGTCAACTCCCCTTACAGTGATTTCACCGCCTAAAGCACCGGCAACCATAAAGAAGGCCGCCTGACTCCAGTCACCCTGAACGGTGTAGTCCTGTGGAGTGTAGCGCTGATTTCCCTTTACAAAGTATCCGTAGTCTGTAATTGCTACATCAACACCAAAGCGTTTCATAGTGTCGATGGTCATATTTATATAGCCAACACTTTCAAGTGGGGAAGTGAGAACAATCTTGCTGTCACCATCAAGGAGAGGTAAGGCTAGAAGAAGTCCTGTTACGAACTGGCTTGAAACATTGCCGGGAATTTCAAAGGTTCCACTCTTTAGCTGTCCGCTGATTTCAAGGGGAAGTCCGCCCTCGGTTTTGCACTCTACACCCTGTTTTGGAAGAGTGTCAAGGTAAATTCCTATTGGCCTTTTTGGAAGGAGCCCCTGCCCTGTGAAAGTTCCCTCTATTCCCAGCGCCCCCGCAACAGGGATAAAGAAACGCAGAGTACTTCCGCTTTCGTTACAGTTAAAATCAGCCTTACAACGGGAAAAAAGGTGACTGCTGTCTATTGTCAGTGTGTCACCTTTAATTTCAGTTTCTGCACCAAGGGCGTTGATACAGGATATTGTGGCTTTAATATCTTCGGAAAGTGATATAGGGGAGATAGTACATTTTCCCATAGAAAGTGCACCACAGATAATGGCTCTGTGGCAGTCGCTTTTTGAAGGGGGAACGGTAACGGTACCGTTTAGTTTGGATGGTTTAATAAGAACCTCCGCCATTTTATACTTCCTCCGTAACATCAATGTATTCCTGGAACTGTCGTTGGTCTATATTTTTAACAACAGCGTTTCCTATGGTCTTAAGGATAACAATGTCAATTCCTTTGCCGGAATTTTTCTTGTCGCTTTGAGATGCAAAGGCAATATCTCTTATGGAACTGTCATCGTGAATTGGAAGATGATACATCTCACAAAGGTCAATGATTTTCTTTGTCGTACCCTTTGGTGTAAAGCCCTCTTGTTCACTGGCTTTTGTTATCATAACCATTCCTATGGCAACAGCCTCACCATGGGAAAGTCCTTTGTAATCGTATATTTTTTCCAAAGCGTGGCCGATTGTATGACCAAAATTAAGGAGTTTTCTTTCTCCGGCCTCAGTTTCGTCACGCTGAACTATATCACGCTTGATGGAAACACATCTGTATATGATGTTTTCAATGTCAAGCTCATCCATACCTGCTTTGAGAAGTCTGAAAAGACCAAGGGATTTGATACAGCCGTACTTAATTACCTCGGCCATACCGTCATGAACATATCTTTCGGGCAATGTGGAAAGTGTGTCCGGGTCAATTAGAACAAGGCTTGGTTGCCAAAAAGCACCTACAAGGTTTTTACCCTGCTTAATATCATATCCTGTCTTTCCTCCAACAGAGGAGTCAACCTGAGCAAGGAGAGATGTTGGCACCTGTACAAACTTAATTCCTCTTAGATATGTTGCGGCTGCAAAACCTGCCATATCCCCGGTTACACCACCACCAAGTGCAAGTATAAGGTCACTTCTGGTGATGTTGTTGTCTGCCAGATGACTGTAAATTGCCTCAATAGTTTTGAAATTCTTTGAGGTTTCTCCTGCCTTAAATACAAATTCAGATACTATAAATCCTGATTGCTTAAGGGATGCAATAACATTTTGACTGTACAGAGCGTGAACATTGCTGTCTGTAACAACAGTAACCCTTGTTGGGGACACAA
Organism: Ruminococcus sp.; assembly: GCA_034116205.1. Lineage (GTDB taxonomy): Bacteria > Bacillota > Clostridia > Oscillospirales > Acutalibacteraceae > Ruminococcoides. The sequence continues at coordinate 2,852 of JAXESA010000193.1, forward strand.
CTTTTTTAATGTATTCACCACATTTGTTGATGATTCCCCTGTCGATTATAATATCATATTTTCTTCCTGTATTTACTTTAAGCTTTTTCATTCGCCTAAAGCCTCCTTAATCTGATGTCCCTTGTTAAGCAGGGCCATAAGTTTTTCTTTATCGTTATTGGAAATAGCCTTTTCCATACTTTGTATGTTATTAATCAGTGTGTCAAGTTCTTTTAAAAGTGGCTCCTTGTTATCAAGGAACAATTCACTCCAAAGCTCGGCATTTATGTTTGCTACCCTTGATACATCACGGTAGCTACCTGCTGAAAACCCCTTGTGATTCATACAGTTTGGTGAAAGCACATAGGCACAGGCAAGAATGTGGGGTAGCTGACTGGTAAATGAAATCATCCTGTCGTGCTCTTTCGGTGTGGAAATTTTGATTCCACCAAAACCCAAGGAAAGGTGAAAGTCAGATACAACCTTTACTTCGTCCTCATTTGCATCACAGGGGATTACAATACAACTTGCACCCCTATATAAATCGGCGTCACTTACATCAAAGCCGTTTTTCTCTTTGCCTGCCATTGGGTGAACGCCTACAAATGTAAAGCCATACTTGTGGCTAAGGGGTGTAAGGTCTTTGCAAATCTCGGTTTTGATGCCTGAGGTGTCAGTAACTATTGCACCTTTTTTTATTTTATCACCATTATTTTCAATAAACTGCACAGCGGCACCGGGATAAACCCCAAGGATTACTAAGTCGGCATCTCCAAGGTCGTTGGGTGTGCCAATTTTGTCAATAGCACCGCAATTATATGCCTTTTCAAGTGGCAAAGGACTACGGTTTATGCCAATCACATAATGGTCTGTGTATTTTTTGATTGCTTTGCAATAGGAACCGCCAATGATTCCCAGCCCAACAACTGCAATTTTCATAATAAATCAATCCTTTAAAGTGCGGATTTTATATTCCTAACCTTATCTGCAACAGAGTCAAATTCCTCCGGGGTAAGTGACTGTGCTCCGTCACAAAGTGCGTGAGGAGGGTCGTTGTGAACTTCTATAATCAGTCCGTCTGCACCGGCAGCCACAGCCGCCATAGCAAGTGGCTCAACAAGCCAGCTGTGACCTGTTGCGTGGCTTGGGTCAACAATAACAGGTAGATGACTAAGGCTTTTTACAATAGGAATAGCGGATAAATCAAGGGTGTTCCTTGTGTATTTTTCGTATGTTCTTATTCCTCTTTCACAAAGGATAACCTGCTGGTTGCCCTCTGCCATAATATATTCAGCACTCATAAGCCATTCTTCAATGGTAGCGCAAAGACCTCTTTTCAGAAGGATAGGCTTATCAAGCTTTCCCAGCTTTTTCAGCAGGGTGAAGTTCTGCATATTTCTTGCACCAACCTGAATGATGTCAACATCCTTGAAAAGGTCAATGTCCGCCTCGCTCATAATTTCTGTTACAATAGGCAGTCCTGTTTCCTGTCTTGCCTTAAACAGCAAGGAAAGACCCTCCTCCTTTAATCCTTGGAAGGAGTAAGGTGAAGTTCTTGGCTTAAAAGCACCACCTCTAAGCACAGATGCACCGGACTTCTTGACAGCCTTTGCAATTTCTGTAACCTGACTTTCAGATTCAACAGAGCAAGGTCCGGCAATTAAGGTGAGATTTCCTCCGCCGATTTTTGCACCGTTGGACAAGGTGATTACAGTATCCTCCGGGTGGAACTTTCTGTTTGCTTTTTTGTATGGCTCCTGAACACGCTTTACAGAGTAAACGATGTCCTGTGCCTTGATAGTGCCAATGTCAACTGTGGTGGTGTCGCCAATAAGACCTAGGACGGTTTCGTTAACACCCTGCCATTCGTTTACATCAACATTATATGTTTTCTTTAAAGCACTTGAAAACTCGTCAATAGTTTTTCTGTCAGTACCTCTTCTAAGTACAATAATCATTTTTAGTCCTCGTTTCCGTTACTTTCGTTACTGGGGATACACTGGGCAAATCACTGTGCAATCTGTGCAAATGATTTGCTCAGTGTATCCATCTAACCCATATATTTTACCACTTTAATGTTTTTATATCAATAGCAAGGGAGCTTTTTGCTTAGATTTTTACTGTGTGTATAATATTCATTGCAACCTGTAAGGGTGGGAATTCTCCGTCAACAATAATGTCTGCCGCCTTTTTGTAAAGGGGCATTCTCTTTTCGTACAAATCTTTCATTGCTTTGTCCCTGTCCGGTCGCTGGAGTAAAGGCCTTGTGGTGTCGTTTTTCAGCCTCTCTTTAATTGTGTCAACGGGAACATCAATAAGGACAATTGTTCCGTTCTTTTTTAAAGCCTCTACATTTCTCTCAAAGGTTAAGGCTCCGCCCCCTGTTGAGATGATAATTCCCGATTTTTCAGAAAGCTCACAGCAAGCCTCATATTCCAAATCTCTGAAGTATGATTCTCCGTATTTGTCAAAGATTTCAGAGATTTTCATACCCTGCTTTTTTTCTATGTAAGCATCTGTGTCTATCATATTCATTCCGGAGCGCCTTTGCAAATTTTTGCCCACGGTGGTTTTTCCACAGCCCATAAATCCGCATAAAATAATGTTTTTGCTCATTATCTATTCTTCAACTCCTCAAGACAGTCCAAGCATAGCTTTTCAATATCATTTTTGTCAAAGGAAACATCATTCCACTTTGTCTGTGCCACAACAGCCTGCCAAACAAGCATTGACATTCCCCCAACAGCCAAAGCGCCATTTTCCTTTGCTTTCTTTATAAGCTTTGTTTCAAGTGGATTGTAAATTGCGTCAAATACTGCCTTTGATTTGTTGATTACCTCATCACTTACAGGACAATTTTCCTCATGAGGGAACATTCCCACAGGGGTTGCATTGATGAGAACATCAATATCACCCTGTAAGTCGGAAATTTTGCAAACCTTTACATTATCACCGTCAAGGGCGTCAAGCTCCTTTTTCAGGTCGTTAGCCATAGTGAGGTCATCGGGACGAACAGCCAAAGTAAGGTTGTTCTTTGCAAGGACAGCTTCATAAGCCATTGTTCTTGCAACTCCGCCACAGCCTAAAATAACTGTTCTGCCCTCAAAGGGGATTCCTGCACTATCAAGAGCCATTAAAAATCCGTCAGGGTCGGTGGTGTAGCCCCTGAATGTACCATTGTCATTAAAGAATGTGTTTACACTGCCGTACAGCTTTGCTTTTGGGTCAAGATAATCCAAAAATGGGATTATTGCCTGCTTATGGGGTATTGTTATGTTAAAACCGTT
>JAXESA010000194.1:0-3168 GCA_034116205.1 Ruminococcus sp.
AGTTGGCGGTACAGGACTTAAGGTTAAGCTTGGTGCAAACGGAGTAGAAACAACACAGTCCATATTCTATGACAACAAGGATGTTAAGACAGGTCAGTATGTAACCCTGACACCAACAGGTATCAGCGGATATGACTTCCTGTACTGGATTAGTGATAACGGAAAAATTGTTTCATACTCACAGGTTTACACATTTATGTTCACAGGAAAAATAAGCCTAACAGCCGTATATTCACAGGCAAGTGCCGGTGTTGTAACCTTTATGAGTGGTTACAACCAGATTAATTCATCAATGTGCTACGGCAGTGCAGATGAAATTACTCTGCCAACTCCTTACGCTAAGTCAGGTTACACATTTAAGTTCTGGTCAATCAACGGAACAACAGAGTGTACTGCAAGTGACATTTACACCGCTTCTCAAAGCGGAAATGTAACTGTTAAGGCTGTTTACGAGGCTGATGAAGTTTACTACAACCTTACAATTAACGGTGGTGCAATCGTTTCCGTTGATAACAATACAACAGATGCCGGAAATACAACAGGCTCATATAAGACTATAAATGCAATAAAGGTACAGGCAAATGACGCCGAAGCAGGCAAAAAGTTTGCATATTGGACAGACCAAGACGGCAAGGTGCTTTCATATTCAACTTCCTGTTATCTGTATCTGAACAAGGATGCAACAATTACAGCAGTGTATGTTGACGAAAGCGAAACAGTAGAAAAGACAGCCATTGCAGAAATTTCTGCTATTTCATATGATGATGTAAATAATAAAATGGGTGTAATAGCAACTATTGATGTTCCTGACGATTGTATTATCGTATCCGGAGGTTTGTTGGCTACAAATGATTTAACAGTTGGTTCAAGCCCTGACAATTTCACATATGAAAATGCCCTGTATAAGAAGGTTGTAAATAAAGAGTCGAGTAAATTAACACACTATGAATACAACTGGACAAAGTCCAAGGTATCCTATGGTGACATTTGGTTCTTAAGAGCATATGTAACCTACAAGGACGCAAATGGCAATACCTATGAAGTATATGGTGATGTTGTAACTAACGAATCCCTATTTTCATAATCATCTTGACAAATAAAGATTATTATTCTATAATTGAGTCGTAAATTTAGCAAAATATAGTTTTTTTGTGTTAAGAGGAGGATTTATTATGAATTACACAACACCTGATATTGAAGTTATCGCAGTAAAGAATGACCTTGTTGCAAGTGCATCAGGAACAGAAAAAGACGGCAGCGAAGACTAATTAAAACTCAAAAAAGGCTATCCCGTATGGGGTAGCCTTTTTTTCGCTATCAGACTTTTCAAGAAATATAAAATATAACAGGGTTATGTTGACATTTGCCCTGTAGTATAATATTATAGCTTTACTTTAAAAAAGGGTTGTTGTACTATGGGACTAACCGAGATTATTTTGCTTGCTGTGGGACTTTCAATGGATGCCTTTGCTGTGTCTGTGTGTAAGGGTCTTGCAATTTCCAAAATAGACTTTAAAAAAGCAGCAATATGCGGAATATGGTTTGGTGGCTTTCAGGCTCTTATGCCCATGATAGGCTACCTGCTGGGTGCCGGTTTTACCGGCTATATAACGGGAATTACCCCCTGGATTGCATTTGTTCTCCTTTCCCTTATCGGCGGTAATATGATTAAGGAGGCTGTATCCAAGGAAGAAGAAAAGGCAGACGACAGCCTTGGCTTTAAGGTTATGCTCACAATGGCTGTTGCCACAAGTATTGATGCCTTAGCAGTTGGTGTCACCTTCGCCTGTGTTCCTGTTTCAATTCTTGGTTCGGTGGGGGAGATGGTTAACACAATCCTTGGTGTTGTGATTATTGGTATAACAACCTTTATACTTTCCTGTATAGGAGTGAAGATTGGCAACTTATTCGGACTGAAATATAAGAGCAAGGCAGAGCTTGCAGGGGGAATAATCCTTATTTGTCTTGGTATAAAAATCTTATTGGAGTATTTTAATATTCTTTAATTTTTATCTGTATAACTTACAAAAATTCAGGTTGTTGCAAGTGCAACAGCCTTTTATTTTATTTCCTCGTAAAATCTTTTTTGTTGTAACAATCTCCCAATAACCGCATAAAATGCATGAAGATCAGTAATAGTATAACAGGGGGATTTTACCAAAAAAATACGCAAAATAGGCAGAAAATCAAGGCTGTATGAAATCTTTGTAAAAAACGATTTGCTTTTGCAAGCATTATTTCTAAGATTAATACGGTTTATCAGTAAGATATTGTGTAAAACGGGGAAAATGAAATATAGTGTTTACAAAAGCGAAAAAACTTGTTAATATTTTAACATAGACTTTATGTAAAAGGAGATAAAACTATGTCAAATTATAGCATCGTAGATTCTGTAGAAGCTTTAGAAGCAAAGCTTGCAGAGGTGCGTGAAGCCCAGAAGAAGTTCTCAACCTATACTCAAGAACAGGTTGACGCTATCTTCAAGGCAGCAGCTGTAGCTGCGAATAAGCAGAGAATTCCTCTTGCTAAGATGGCAGTGGAAGAAACAGGAATGGGTGTAGTTGAAGATAAGGTTATCAAGAACAACTATGCTGCAGAACACATCTATAACGCTTATAAGAATGTTAAGACTTGTGATGTAATCGAGAGGGACGAATCCTTTGGTACAATTAAGGTTGCAGAGCCAATCGGTGTTGTAGCAGCGGTTATCCCAACTACAAACCCAACATCAACAGCTATTTTTAAGACATTAATTTCACTTAAGACAAGAAATGGTATTATCATCTCTCCTCACCCAAGGGCAAAGGCATCAACAATTGCCGCTGCTAAGGTAGTTCTTGAGGCAGCAGTTGCAGCAGGTGCTCCGGAGGGTATCATCGGTTGGATTGATGTTCCATCCCTTGAAATGACAAACCTTGTAATGAAGGAAGCTGACATCATTCTGGCAACAGGTGGTCCGGGAATGGTTAAGGCTGCATATTCCAGCGGTAAGCCTGCTTTGGGCGTTGGTGCCGGTAACACTCCTGCAATCATTGACGATTCAGCAGACATTCTCCTGGCTGTTTCATCAATCATTCACTCTAAGACATTCGATAACGGTATGATTTGTGCTTCTGAACAGTCAGTTATCGCTTTAAAGAGTGTTTATGATAAGGTTAAGAAGGAATT
>JAXESA010000195.1:0-2343 GCA_034116205.1 Ruminococcus sp.
TCCGCTTGAGGCAACATACATTTCGGCAGTGAACGTCACCACGGAGCGTGCGCAAAACACTTCCGCATTGTCCGTGTACGTGGCAACGCCGTCCGACACGATGCTTGACGTCTGCGCCGCATTGTCCGCAATGCCCGACGACATCCTCGCGCAGAATCCCGACCTTCAAGAACCCTTTGCAGAGGACACGAAGATCGTGTATTTCAGAGCGTTGAAATAACGCGGTATCGGGGGGAATAAAAAAAAGAGGGAGGCGCATAGCCTCTCTCTTTGCTTTTGATTTTGCCGTATAGATTGCTTGTTTTTGAAGAGCAATCTACGGTTTTAGAATATCGTCTGCGGAACAATCGAGAAAAGCACACATTTTTGCAAACGTGACGAGGGAGGGCATAATCCGCCCCGAAAGGTATTGCGAAACGGTCGGTTTTGAAACGCCGATCGCCTTTGCGAGATCGCTTTTCGATTTTCCCGACAATTCGATTTCCTCTTTCAATCTTTTGCTGATTTTTTCGCTCAATTCGTCCATCGTACACCTAATAATATGTTTTTCTCAATTCATATTATTAGGCAACACTTAATTTTTATCTTGACAATTAGGTATTGCCTAACTATAATATGTTTATTAAGATGGCGGATTCAAATTGTGAACGAGATAAGAAAGAATACGGATGTAGAAAAGATCTTGGCAAAAGCGACTTGTAAAATGCCGACGCTTTATATTGTCTTATACAGTTTTGCTATTTTTGTGTTTTTATTGCAGGTTATTATTGGGTTATGCTTGGCAATAATCTGTATTTCGCAAGAGAACAATAACTATAATGCTGATATGTCGACAGATATTGCGATATCAATTATATCTTTAATTGTTGGTTTAATATGTTTAATATTCTCGATTCTGTTTTTTGTTTTGCAATTTAAAGCTATACAAAAATCTAAATGTTTTGTGACTAATAAGCGAATATACGGAACAATGGCATATTTTATAACGCAAAGAGATTATAGTTATCGTTTAGATACAATTGATAATGCAGATGTTATCCGTACGCTTGGCCTTAATCAACTTGTTTTAACGTTTTCTCAAGGAAATAATGCACCACAGCAAGTGATGTATCAAACCGATAGGGGTAGAATTGCGGCAAGCAATAGTTTTGCTATAAAATATATAGTAGACAGCAGTAAGGTATACGAGGCCGTATCCAACATTATTGCAAGTATAAAAAGTGATAAGGATTTACATACCGATATAGAAATGAAAAAAATTGATGCACAAATTAAACAAGCCGAGGCCTTCGAAAGAATTGCTGTGAACATAGGTGGAACTTCAACTCCAACAAATAGCCAAAGTGCGCCGGCTTCAAAGGATTACATAACTGAACTCAAAGGATTAAAAGAGCTGCTAGATAACGGTATTATAACTAAACAAGAGTTTGATGAGAAGAAAGAACATTTGTTGAAACAATAAATTTGACTCTCCTAGCAGGAAAATCGCGTATATCCTTACCTATACCTATAAGATTATTTAGCAAATGGGATATCAGAAATGCCATATGTCGTCAGCCTTCGCAATATTGACAAATAACGCATTATGAGATATATTCGTTATATAAAGAAGGTGAAGAATGACAATAAAAAAATGCCCAAGATGTGAATTAAACTATATTACGGACGGTCAAGATGTTTGTGATGTTTGCGCACAAGAATTGCAGTGGTCTAAATCGTCTGACAAATCACATAAACCGCTTCACTCTTTTCCCACTAAAGAGTTTATAATCAAAAACACAATATCTTCGATAGGACTCGAAACGGGATATGATTTTTATGATTTATCGGGCCGTAAATTGGGCGTAGTTTTCGCAACACATGATAAGAAAGACGGCCCCGCCTATGGAAAATGTGAAATGTGTTTCTACCATCAATTCGAAGATGAATTTAGGCGTTATCATAGATTCAAAATCAATGGCGAAAGAATGGATTTTGCCATATTGCAAACATATTTGACCACGCATAACGAAAAACGAATAGTTATAGATTAATATTGTTGAATAGGAACATAAAAACCGCCAATTTGGCGGTTTTTTGTTGCACTTGGTTTGACACATCACCCATTCATTTTATGTGTTGCGTTTATGCAAGGCGAGCGGATTTCAAGGAGAGAAGATAATTTCTTGCGTCCGTTTTTGCTTGTTCCAACGCTTCGTCGAGGGTGGCGCGGGCGTCGTCGATCAGTTTGACGATGTCGGATTGAGCAAGCATATCTTTGATTGCCGCTGCATCTTCGTCGGATACGTTCATTCCCGCAAAGGCGTCGTCGGCTTTTTTGCCGAAGTTCTCAATCGCTTGTTT
>JAXESA010000196.1:0-2048 GCA_034116205.1 Ruminococcus sp.
CCCATATCCATAAGCTCGTCAATGGAGAGTACCTTGCCGATAACCATATTTGTCTGAACATCAACGCCTAAATCCTTTAGGTTGTCAACTTCCTTGTTTACAATAGCCTTTGGCAGACGGAATTCAGGAATACCGTACTGCAAAACACCGCCGGCTGTGTGAAGAGCCTCAAAGATTGTAACCTCATAACCCTTCTTTGCAAGGTCGCCTGCACAGGTAAGTCCGCTTGGACCGCTTCCGATAACAGCAACCTTGTGACCGTTAGATTCAGGCTTAACAGCCTTTTCTGTGTTATGCTCGTTGTGGTAGTCAGCAACAAATCTTTCAAGTCTGCCGATAGCAACAGGCTCTGTCTTAATGCCACGAACACACTTTGCTTCGCACTGTGATTCCTGAGGGCAAACTCTACCGCAAACTGCCGGCAGGGAGGAGCTTTCGCTGATTACCTGATAAGCACCCTCCAGGTTTTCTTCGTTAATCTTCTGAATAAAGTCAGGAATGTCAATGTTAACAGGACAACCGTCAACGCAAGGCTTGTGCTTACAGTTAAGGCATCTGCTTGCCTCGTCAAGAGCCATCTGCATTGTGTAGCCTGTGGCAACCTCTAAAAAGTTTCTTGCCCTAACCTTGGGGTCCTGCTGTGGCATTTCTGTTCTTGGAATTTTCATATTTGGCATCTTATTTTACCTCCTTATTAAGAAGGTTACAGCTTTCTTCGTAAGCGTGTTTTTCAAAGTCCTTGTACATCTGACCTCTCTTGATAGCCTCGTCAAAGTCAACCTTGTGGCCGTCAAAGTCAGGACCGTCAACACAGGCGAACTTTGTTTCGCCACCGACAGTAAGTCTGCAACCACCGCACATACCTGTTCCGTCAATCATAATTGGGTTCATTGAAACAACAGTTTTAATGTCGTGCTTTTTGGTGAGCAGACTGACGAATTTCATCATAATCAGTGGACCGATTGTGATAACCTCGTCATATGTGTTGCCCTCTTCAATAAGCTGTTCAAGTGCATTTGTAACAAGACCCTTTTCACCGTAGGAGCCGTCGTCAGTCATAAGCTTGAATACATTTGAGTGACTCCTAAACTCATCCTCAAGGATAACAAGGTCCTTGTTTCTGAAGCCAACGATAGAGTGAACTTCAACACCCATATCATAGAGCTTTTTGGTAACAGGGTATGCGATAGCACATCCTACACCACCGCCTACAACAGCAACCTTCTTCAGACCCTCTGTTTTGGTTGGTGTGCCAAGAGGTCCAACAAAGTCCTGAATGTAGTCGCCCTCGTTAAAGGTATTCAGCTGATTAGTTGTAGCACCAACAATCTGGAAAATGATTGTAACTGTGCCATTCTCTCTGTCGTAATCAGCTACGGTAAGAGGGATTCTCTCGCCGTCTTTGTCAGTTCTGAGAATAACAAACTGACCGGGTTCTGCTTTTTTTGCGATTAGCGGTGCGTCAATCACCATTTTTGTAACGGTGGGGTTCAGCACCTCTTTTTTAAGAATTTTGTACATATGTATATACTTCCTTATATAATATTTTACCACACTTAATTCTACACCATATCAATACTTTTTGTCAATAATGATATTGGCATAAAAATATGGAATTTGTATGAAATTGTATTAATGTGAAAGAAGCTTTTGCGAAATATAAGGGTGTATTCAGAGATAACTTGATACACCCTATGTTTATATTATGCTTTACTATTACTTTGCAACAGAGGTGAGGTACTCCGTAACCTCTTTTTCGGTTTTTAGTGTCATAGCCTTTTTGGCAACCTCGTCAGCCTCTTTTTTACTCCACAGGGAGATGATTTTTCTTGTCTTTAAAACAGATGTTGCGCTGACGGAAAATTCGTCAAGACCGAATGAAATAAGAAGTGGAATGAGAAGTGGGTCGGCGGCTGCCTCGCCACACATACCAACAGGGATTCCTTTTTTGTTGCCCTCCTCAATGGTTCTCTTAATCATTCTTAAAACAGCCGGCTGGAATGGGGAATAGAGGTAGGCGACATCAGGGTTTCCTCTGTCAACAGCCA
>JAXESA010000197.1:0-2222 GCA_034116205.1 Ruminococcus sp.
AATTAAAATTTTAAAAGAAGTCCCTGTGAAGAAGAAATACCGCCCTGAGGTCGGAAAAGTTTATGAGGTTAATAGAACTGAAAGAGCTTTAGCTTTCATCACAGTGAACGGTGCGGAAGTCGGTGTATATACAGGACTAGGAAACAGGATACCAGCTGAGGCGGAATATGTTTCAGAGTAGGAGGTGAAACAAAATGAAAGTGAGAATACCATAATGGAAGTAACATCAACACGAATAAGAGTCATTCACAACAGCAAATATAAAATCATTGCAAGCGTCACCTTGGATGATGAATTGATAATCAACGACATACGGGTATTGCAAGACGGGCAAGGGATAAAATTGATTTTTCCAAATTCAAATCGTGCAGCTGAAAGAGGTCAGTATAATTTACTTCCTCAATCTGAACTATATGTCAAAATTAAAAATGCTGTTATCAAAAAACTATCAGAGAAAAGGAGAAAATAAAAAATGACAGTTAAGTACACACTTTATGGAACAGAGCATTCCACTACTATCTCTAATAAAAAGGAATGTTTAGAATTTTGGTTTAAAATAACCCAAAACCCAACTTACACTAATGTAGTTATGATGAAGGAGGAAAATTAATTATGTTATTAACAATTTTATTGATATTAAGTATCGCAGCCATTATTTCTTGTTTTGTTGTATACAACTTAACTCATAAGAATGGATGTATCACCTGTTTATTAATTTCAGTAGTTATATTCTTAGGTTCATTATTTGGTGGTATTTTCTATACTAATTCTTGTGAAAGAACAGAAGAATATGTTTCCAAAAGCATACCACTTGTAGCCTTGCGTGACAATCGTGATGTTAAGGGGCATTTCTTTGTTGGTTCAGGTAACATACAGGAAAATAACTATTATTACTACGCCTACTATGATGATGGCGATATTGTTACTGATAAGGTTCCGGCATCAAACTCCAGAATTCGAGAGGTTTCGGATAAAAAGCCTTGTCTTGAAGTTCACAATTACAGAATACCCCTAAAAAAGCAGGAAAGTTTAGCATTTAAATTGTTTTACCTTGGCTTTGATAATGATGAAAATGACGGTGGTATTTTTGATGGTATTTTTAATTCAAAAGAGTTTTATAGGTTTGTTGTACCGGAGGGAACAGTTCTACAAAACTATGAAGTTGACTTAAGCTGATTATGAAAGGAACACTATTATGTTAATGTTCGTATTAGGTATGATAGTCGGTGCATTACTGGGAATATTTTTTATGGTTCTTTTATCTGCAAGCAAGTGATAAATTTAAGTGTTTATGGCATAAAAACTTCTGAAAAAACAAAAATAAATTGTAAAATGATATTGACATATTGCATATTATGTATTACAATGTATTACATAAGGAGGAGTTATTTATGACCATATCACTTAGACTAAATGACGAAGATACAAAGCTTATTAAGAAATATGCCGAAATTAACAATATAAGCATTTCAGACCTATTCAGGCAGTCGGTTATTGAACGCATTGAAGATGAAATTGACCTTACAACATATAAGGAGTCAATGAAAGAATATGAGGCTGACCCTACTACCTACAGCCACGATAAAGTCAAAGAAATGTTAGGATTAAATTAATGAAATATAAAGTAGAATACACAAAACAGGCAGTTAAGCAACTCAAAAAGCTTGACAAACCCACCGCCTCTTTGATAATTGGGTGGATAGAAAAAAATCTTGTTGAGTGCGAAAACCCAAGGCAATATGGCAAAGGTTTGGTGGCAAATCATAGGAGTGAATGGCGATACCGTATTGGTAACTATCGACTAATTGCAGATATACAAGATGAAAAAATTACTATATTAATATTGAATGTAGGTCATCGAAGAGAAATATATAAAAAGTAAAATTGAAAGAAGGAAGCAGTAATGAAAAAACTTATATCTATTTTATTAATCGTATTAGTATTCACAAGTGTATTTAGTATTAATGTGTCAGCATTTTCAGAGGATTATTCTTTCTCTGTTGGTAACTCTGAGTCAACACCTGACGAGGCTACTCCCGACGAGGCTACTCCCGACGAGGCAAGTACAACGGTAACAACCACAAGTGTAACTACTGTTACCGATACGGAAACAACACCTACGGAAACAACACCTACGGAAACAACACCTACCGAAACAACACCTACCGAAACAACACCTACCGAAACAACACCTACCGAAACAACACCTACCGAAACAACAC
>JAXESA010000198.1:0-8489 GCA_034116205.1 Ruminococcus sp.
AACAGGTTTTGGTGAATGTTCCTAAGGGTTGCACGGCTTAGCCTTATTGATGCAGATACATCTGTTAACCGACTTTTCATCAACACCACATCTGCTGAATCTATTGCAACATCTGTGCCTGTTCCTATGGCGATGCCCACATCAGCCTGTGTCAGTGCCGGTGCGTCGTTAATTCCGTCACCCACCATAGCAACTCTGCCTTTTTTCTTGTATTCAAGAACAGCCTTTTCTTTACCCCTTGGGAGAACTCCTGCAATCACACTGTGAACTCCTGCTTTTTTACCTATTGCATTGGCGGTTTTTTCGTTGTCACCTGTGAGCATAACAACCTGTATGCCCATATTTTTAAGCTCCTGTACAGCCTTTGGACTGTCCTCTTTTATCACATCTGCAACGGCAATTATGCCAAGCACCTCACTGTTTTTTGCAAAGAGCAAGGGTGTTTTTCCTGCGTTGGAAAGGGTATTTGCTTTTACCCTAATTTCATTGTCAGCCTTGCATATTGATGATATATAGTCAAGACTGCCCCCAACGGCTTTTTCACCGTCAATAATTCCCTCTACTCCGCTTCCTACAAGGGCTTTAAAGTCACTTACTTCGTTGGGAGTTATGCCCTTTTCCTCTGCAATTTTTGTAATTGCTTTGGCAAGAGGATGCTCGCTTTTATTTTCAAGTGAACAGGCAAGGGTCAAGAGTTGTTCTTTATTATAATTCTTATACGGAATTATATCCGTAACCACAGGCTCTCCCTGTGTGATTGTTCCTGTTTTATCAAGGAGTACATAATCTGTTTTGCCTGCATTTTCAAGGGATTCAGCAGTTTTGAACAAGATTCCGTTTTTTGCACCTACTCCCGAGCCTACCATAATGGCAACGGGGGTGGCAAGTCCCAAGGCACAGGGACAGCTTATAACAAGGACAGAAATTCCCCTTGCAAGGGCAAAGCCAAAGGTGTTGCCCACAGCAAGCCACACCAACGTAGTAACAAGTGCAATAGCTATAACTATTGGCACAAATACCCCTGAAACCTTATCAGCTATCTTTGCAACAGGGGCTTTTGTGGCGGAGGCGTCACTTACCATTTTAATAATTTGGGAAAGTGTTGTGTCCTCCCCAACCTTTGTTGCCCTGCACTTTATAAAGCCTGACTGATTGATTGTTCCCGATGAAACTGCGTCGCCCACTGCCTTGTCAACAGGTATGCTTTCCCCCGGCTTTACAACGAAAATATCATCTCTTAAAACCTGTTCAACAGGAACTGTAACATTCTCTCCGTTCTTAATAACAGTTGCTGTTTTTGGGGCAAGGCTCATAAGTCCCTTTAGGGCATTTGTGGTTTTTCCTTTGGAATATGATTCAAGCATTTTGCCAAGTGTTATCAGGGTGAGTATCATAGCCGAGGACTCAAAGTATAGGTTGTGGGAATACTCCATAACTCCGTTGTGGTCACCGTTTATAGCTGAACTTGTCATTGTAAAAAGCACATAGGTACTATATACAAATGCCGACCCTGCACCCAAGGCAACAAGGGTGTCCATATTGGGGGATTTGTGGATAAGTCCCTTAAAACCGCTGATGAAAAAATGCTGGTTAATCACCATAATAATACCTGTCAAAAGGAGCTGTACAAGAGCCAAGGCAAGGTGATTTTCTCCCAAAAATTTTGGAACAGGAAAACCCCACATCATATGTCCCATTGAGATGTACATAAGGATAATCAAAAATCCTATTGACGAAAACAGCCTTAATTTCAGACCTTTTATTTCCCTATCTTCATCTGTTTTTTCATCGGATATTTTATTTTCTTTTTTAGAATTATCAATCAGGTTTGCGCCGTACCCGGCATCCTCAACCGCCTTTATTACAGCTTGAGACTTAACATCGCCCTCAACTACCATTGAATTTGTAAGTAGGTTTACAGAGCAGGAATTTACTCCGTCAAGCTTTTTCACAGCCTTTTCAACCCTTGCACTGCAGGAGGCACAGCTCATACCGGTTATATTATACTTTTCCATATCACACCGCCTTACTTCATCAATTTTTGTAATGTAAGCACCAACTCATCAATAGTATCCTCTTTACCAAGTCGAATATCCCTTGCAACACAGGTTTTGATGTGATTAGCAAGCAACTCCTTGTTAAAGGAATTTAATGCGGAATTCACCGCTGACACCTGTATAAGAATGTCAGTACAGTAGGCATTCTTTTCAACCATACCTCTGATACCACGGATTTGACCCTCTATTCTGTTAAGCCTGTTAATCAGCTTTTTGTATTCTTCCTCGGTTCTCACTTTAGTTTTTTTGCAACACATTTCCTCCACAGTTGTCACTCCTTTTCTGTATTAGTATTATATACCCCTTAGGGGTATATTGTCAATGGTTTTATACTGTAAAAATGCCCCCGCAGGAGCATTTATATTCCGTATTTTGTTTTCATCCTTTTCAGCTTTTCACCAAAGGGTTTTATCATTACAAGTAGGAATATTACATTTGAAACAACATAGCATGCTGTCACAGGCAGGGCTGTTACCACATTTGCAAAAAACCTTAGCACATTAAAACTTCCGTCATACCAAAAGGTTGTCCACACATCCATAAGAAGTGAATACAGTACACCCGAAAGTCCTCCATATATTAATAGAAGTACCTTGTTGCCAACAATATATTTGCTTAATAGTCCGGCAATCAGTCCTATTATTCCCCAAGAAAACATTTGAAATGGAGTCCAAGGGCCTTGACCAAAAATGAAGTTGGAAATCACCGCTGTAAAAGCACCGCACACAAACCCACATTCATAGCCAAGGTATATACCCGTTATCACCACCATCGCGGTGACAGGCTTGAAGTGGGGCAAAAAGGAAAATATAAATCTTCCTGCCACCGAAAGGGCAATCATCACCGCCAAAATCACCAGTAATGTTGTGTTTGATTTTCGCTTTTCAAAGGTGATAAAAAGAGGAATACAGGAAAGGACAGCAACGCAGAGATACACCCAGGAATATGCCCTGTCATTAAAAATCACCACCCCCAAAACCACCACAATGGGGATAACAAAGCAAAATATCGTAAGTTTAATAATCTTTCTGCTCATTTTCTATATCTCCTATAAGTGACAAAACATCCTCAACTGTTACTGCATTTTCAAATTTGTCGCGGGAAATTCTACTTGCAGATGTTGTGTAAAAATTGTTGGCGGAGAAAAATCCCCTTGGAGATGATGAGGAAAGCACCTCTCCGTCAAAGAAAAGTCCGCACCTGTCGGCAACACGGGAGGCAAACTCCACATCATGGGTGACCGTAACTATTGTTACACCGAGGGACTTTATATCCCCAAGAATTTTCATAAGGCTTTCCTTACCGTAGGCGTCAATTCCCTTTGTTGGCTCATCAAGAAGAAGTACATCGGGACTTGACAGGAGAACCTTACATAGGGCGCACTTTTGCACCTCTCCACCGCTTAAATCATAGGGGTGTTTGTTCAAAAGGTGGAAAATTCCAAGCTGTTTCGCAAGGGTGTTTATTCTGTCATTCCATTCATTTTCAGGGACATTTTTCGACTTACAAAGTGTCCTCAAGTCCTCAATTACACTTGACTTTAAAAATACAGTTTCGGGATTTTGAGGGAGAAGTGCAACACCAAGGCGGTTAAACTGAGGAGTGGTAAGTCTGTTTGTCTTTTCGCCCTTAACAAACACCTTGCCACGGTATGGCTTTAGAATACCTGCAAGGATTTTCAGGGTTGTGGTTTTGCCACTTCCGTTTCCTCCAAGGAGGCAGTAATGCTCACCCTTATGCACCTTTAGTGTTGTTCCTCTAAGAACATCCTTTGAGCCTTTTTCGTATCTGAAAAACACTTCTTTTAGTTCAAGCTGAATATTTGGGTCAAGGGTAGGCTCTTCTGTTTCTATTTTTCTTTTAGGAAAATTTACATTGATGAAATTTCTGCCCTCTTTTACTGTAAGAGGACATTCACCACCGATTTTTGCACCCTGCCATATTCGTACAGCAGATGGAAAGCCTACTGAAATAGGGTGATTTCTTAACTGCCGACACACATTTTTTGGGGTATCAAAGGCTATCATTTTTCCCTTTTCAAGCACCATCACCTTATCTGCAATAGGAAAAACCTCTTGCAGTCTGTGTTCAATGATTATTACGGTTATGCCCAGCTCGTTGTTCAGCTTTTTCAGAGTGGTGATAAAGTCGTTGGCGGAAATTGGGTCAAGCTGTGAGGTTGGCTCGTCAAGGATTAACACCTGTGGTGACATAGCCATAACCGATGCTAAGTTCATAAGCTGTTTTTGACCGCCGGAAAGCTCCTGGGTTTTACTGCGGAACATATGGCTTATGCCAAAATAATTTGCCATTTCCCCTACACGCAGACGGATGAAGTCTGAATTATATCCAAGGCTTTCAAGGCCGAATGCAAGCTCGTGCCACACCTTGTCGGTGACAATCTGCTGTTCAGGCTTTTGGAATACAAAACCGATTTTCTGCGCTGACTCCCTTTCGTTCATAGTATCAATGCTTTCTCCGTTATAAAGCACCTCCCCTGATTTTGTACCGTGGGGGGTGATTTCTCTTTTCAACATTTTCAGCAATGTGGTTTTTCCGCTTCCCGACTCACCGCAAACCACCACAAATTCTCCGCTGTTTACAGAAAAGCTGATGTTATCAATCGCCTTTGTGTCACTTTCGGGGTAAGTAAAGATTAAATTTTTGACATTGAGTATTTCCACAAAATCACCTCCCAAAGTTCTGTTATAAAGGGCAGTAGCGACATTATTCCCATTGAAATATACACTATAATTTGAAAAAATCCCGTCTTAATCTCCGTTACAATTGGATAAAAGGAAAAGTCCACAAATCCCCCTGCCATACCAAAGGCTACAACGGAAAAAAGAACCATATTAAGTGTGAGCATAAGTCCGTCCCTTTTTCTGAATTTATACATAGAAAAGTGAGTTCTGCCCTTTAGTCCGTAGCCCCTTGCCTTCATTGATGAGGCTGTGTCAACGGAGTTTTCCAGTGACCAGGTTACAAGGGCAGAAAACACCTTTAGCTCACACAGAATTTTGTTCACAAAACCCTTTTGATCATAAAGTCCCGATGCACTTTGCACAGTACGAAATTCCTTGTGCTTTTCTCTGAAAAGGGGGATAAACCTTAGTGCCATAGACAGCACGAGAGCAAGCTTTGGAATTATCTTGCCAAACAGATACAAAAACTTATCTGTTGTCATAATTTTGCTGTAACACTTGCACCAATAAACAACAGCCAACAGCATAAGGGCAATGTTGCCACCATAGAGAATAGCCTCAAGGGTTACAGGATTTCCGTTCATAAAAAACAGAGGTGTTACTCCGTTGTGGGAGAACAGAGGATTGATAATTGCTATAAGCAAAAACATTGGTATGAAAAATGCCAAGTCGGACAGAAACGTTTTTTTGCTGTTCATCATAATAGAGAACATAATTCCCCCAATAAGGGAAAGGGTTAGCATCAAAGGGTTTGTGCTGAACATAGAAACAGATAAAATCGAAAGGAAATACACCATCAGTACAAATGGGTGGAGGGACGAAAAACTTTTTAATTTGTTACTTTCCATTTTGTCCCTCCACAAATTCTGCACCAATATCTCTGCCTAAGTCACAGGTGTATGACCATACTATATCGTCTCCGTTTTTAAGGGTGTAGGAAGAACATCCACGCTGTGGGAACTTATTGTTTACGGAGTACATCCAGCCGGATAATTCTCCACAAGAAAATTCGTATAGATTATTTATCCCCTCAATATACACAGAGCTATATTGATTAAGGTCAGCACCCTGGTACTCCATATGAATTTTTTTGTACTGTGTTGCTCTCTCTAAAACATCAAAGACGGTGTCGTTATCCTTTAGGGCAAACGCTGTCTTTTTCAGAATAATTCCGTCCTTTGGCACATACTTTTCAAGTCCGTCTTCAAGACTGTCCATATTGTCAAGAATAATTTTACATTCTATTGTTACAGTAACTTTTTTGCTATCAGGGAGAATATAGTCGGGGTGGGTGCGGTAATATTCGTCAACTGACTGAAAGTCCGTACCCATTATAAGGATAATAACAACAATCACTCCTGCAAAAATAGCAAGTATATCCTTTTTCACTACTTTTCACCCTTAACTACTTTTGATTTTCTTTTTTTCAACACTATAAATACTATAGCTCCCAAGGCAAGTAAAATTGCTACACCAATAATGCAAACTACTATACCGCTGTCTTTGCCCTGCTTTTTCTCGTCATTTTGCTTTTGCGAATTATCATCCAAGTTGTTTTGCTGTTCTTCATTTTGCAATGAGTTTTTAGAATTCTCTTTTGTATCATTGTAATTATTTTTCTGTGTTGGGTCAGTTGTTGTCTTTACTGATGAATTGTCTGTTGGTTTATTCGAATTTTTATTCTTTGATTTATTGGCAATCGAAAGAACAGAACCCCCAGATTTTTCACCACTATCTTTAGTCACTTCTTTATTCTTTGACAAGTCATTTTCTGTTCCATTTTTTTTAGAATAAGATTCACTTTCTTCTATGTTATAACCACCGGCATAGTAGTTATCCTTATTGCTTTCGCCATTGTTACTTTCTGTATTTTTTGAAATGTAATATTTATCATTATCCTTGTTTGCTTTGTTGCCACTATGTTGAGTAGAATTGCTAAGAGCTGTTTTGTTACCCTCAACATTATTCTCACCAACTGTATTATTACTAGTAAAAACATCTATCATATCAAAAAGAGAAGTTTTGTCTGACAAAAGCCTGTTGTATGCCACAAGGGCATAAAAGCCCTGCTCCGTTGCCATTTGGTTATATTCCCCACCCTGTTGATGGACAAAGCCTCCGCCACTTACTGAAAAGCTCAACAGCACATCAACAAGGGATTTTCCATCACATATAAATCGTTTGTCAGTGTTGGGATTTATTCCTAATGAGGACAGACACACAATTACCTGTGCAACACTTTCACAATTAACCACACCACCGCTGGAAAAATTACCGCTTGACTTTTGAATATCTGACAATACAGTAATTCCCTTGTCAATAGCACTTTTTACTTCTTTATTAGAATTATAATATTTAGACAAGGCTGTAATTGCCATAGCTGTAACATCAGGGTCCGGGGTATTTCCCGCTATGGCCCAACCGCCGGAGGACAACCCCTTGCCCAGTATGTAGTCAATCAGTTTATCCCTTGTGGTGTTGTCGGAATTTTCACATTTAGGGATTGCATAATTATTGCTGTCAAGGGCAATAAGCGTCCATATAGGTCCGTTTACACCCTGTCTTTTAACCTTTGAAAAGTCTGACAGGTACGACAGCAGGTTGTAACCTCCAACATCTGTTACATCCTCACCTATTGCTGTAAGTGCAAGAATCACACGGGAATACTCGGAATATTTTGAAGAGGATAGCACACCGTCTTTTTCCTTTATAATTTCAATTACCTTTTCTCTGTAATCAGAGTAGTAATTTTTTGACACTGCACAGTTGCCCCTTGCAAGACCGATTACAAGCCATTCTCCTCCAATAGAACTAACTCCCACAGGAGTCTGGGAAGAAAGGTGCTTTGCAGTTTGTTCATAGCAAGACTTTCCCTTTGAACTTGCAGAAAATGATGTAGCGGTAAAGAAAAAAGAAAACATCATAGCAACCAAAAGGCAAACGCAAGTAACAGCTTTAGTAAACTTTCTGATATATAGTCTATACATTCTTCTTAAACTCTGCCTTTCTCTGCTTTGCACGAAGTCGCTTTTCTCTCCTTTTTTGGAGTTTTTCGTCACTTCTGGGGGCTTTTACCCCTGCAATTTCCATTGCCCTTGGCCAAGGTCCTAAGTGGGATTTTATCATCATTACCTGATAGTTGGAAAAATCCGATTTTTCGGGAATTTTTCCTTTTTCGTCGTACTTTTTCTTTATTAATTCAAGACAATCTTCCCTTGTTAGCTTTGTTTCCATAATAGTACCTTAAATATAATATCTCACAGCTTTTGTGGCGATAGAGGTGTCTTTCAGAACCTCACCTGCATACTTTTGAATAAGAGTTACAGACCTGATTGAAATATCCTTTGAACCGTCAAATAGGGCGACGAACTCCTGACTATCGGTAAGCTGTTCAGCCTTTACGCAATACTTCTGCAAAACTACTGCGTCACAAACATCAACAATACCGTCCATATTTACATCACCGTAAATGCCTTCCTCACAGTGGCATTGGCAGTCAGTGCATACACCCTGTGTAAAGGTGCAGTTTTCTGTTTCTTCCCTTTCACACTTTTGGCAGATTTTTTTGTGTGTACCGTCTAAATTAGAGATGTATTCCTTAAAGGTATGTCTTTCCTTTTCTCCGTAGCAATAGAGGTAACCCTCTTCGTTATAGAAGTAAATACATCCGTCCTTGTCTATTGCAATCTGTTCAAAGGCATAGGCTGTTGTGCTTTCTGTTGTAAGG
>JAXESA010000199.1:0-2135 GCA_034116205.1 Ruminococcus sp.
AATAGAATTAAATCTTTCATTATAGATTTTGCAAAGGCGTTCTCTTCGGCTTGGGTCTTTCCAAATCCAATTTTTGAAATTCTGCTTTATTAACTCCTGCTTTGACTGTGCAAGGGTTGTTTCTTTCTGATTAAGAACAGCTACCCTCTTACCGTCTGCGTCCTCCTTATAGTCAAAGACTTTGATGTCCCGTAAGTTTAGAGTGTCCTCAATTAATTTGTACCCGTTTACTCTTGATGTTCCATAAGTCTTATATGCCTTAACATTACCTTTATCGGAAGATTTATTCGTAATGTTCCATTCACCCGTATGCTCAACAAAATTAACCTTTATGCTATATTGTCTGTAATACGGTGTTTCAAGGGTTTCATAAATGTAATCTTCAATAACATCTTTGGGTATCCAAGTAGAGCCTAATCTAACGGATATTTCACTTGCAGACAAGTCTTTTGGCTGTACTTTTTCAAGTGCCATAACATTAATTTGATATTGAGGATTATCCCTTGCACACTCTCTTGCAATATTTAACTTTTGACGAACATTCCCGGACAGGTATTCATCAGCACTTATATATTTATCAGAATAGCCGTCGTCTTGATAATGTGGGTTGAGGAAAATAACACCTTGCAAGTCGTTGAATATTTCTTCTTCACTTTTGCCGGTCAGTGCAACCATATAGTCTATTTCAATTTTAGCTTTTTCACTAATTGATACTGTGAGAGCCTCAACTGATGTGTCAACAGATGTAATTGCCTTATGAGGCTTTATTGTCCTTTTGCTGAAAATATCTGCCTTGCGTACAAAATTACCGTCATCATCAATTACTTCAAGGGAGGACAATAAGGAATATGAGCTGTCTTGCGAAAAGGCAGAATTGTTTGCACGGCTGTTGATAAGACCATACTTTTCCGTAAATTCGTCATATATGCTGTTAAGGTGCTGTTGCTCCGCCTTAATCTCTTCATCAGGATAATCGTTAGCCTGTAAATCAATAAGTCTGCGTACAGAATCACGAACACCGATTAATCCTCTTATACGGATGTCAGCCGTTTTGGAAATCGTTTCAGGATGCATCAACGAATTTTCACGGAAATAAATTACATCGTCAACAATTGTATATGAATAGTTGCGTACATCGGGGTCTGCCGGAATTGATGTTACATCTTCTTCAAATTCTGTATCAACCTCATAATCGGTAAATGTTCCCCTTATATTTGATATTGCAATATCTAATTGACTTTCAAGGCTAGAGTTTTCAAAGGGAATGTAAGTAACTTCATCACCAAAACGACCTGATACTATTTTCGCTTCACCGAGTATCATTTCGGGATGTTCCGCAAAGTAGCTATTCATTCGAATACCCTTTTCATCTGTGGATAGTTGCACCCAATCAGGTTCAATATCAATCATTCTGTCCCTTTTCTGCAAGAAAATTATATCCGACACTACTTCTGTTCCGGCATTACCCTTGAAAGTGTTATTTGGCAGTCTGATTGCACCCAGCAAGTCTGCTCTTTGGGCAATATACTTTCTTACAGAAGAATTCTCTTTGTCCATAGTACCTTTGGATGTGATGAAAGCAATCACACCGCCGGGACGGAGCTTATCAAGAGATTTTGCAAAAAAATAGTCGTGGATCAGAAAGTGATTTTTGTCATATCTCTTGTCTGCAACACCAAAGTCACCGAAAGGAACATTGCCAATAACTGCGTCAAAAAAACTATCAGGGAGCTTTGTTTCTTCAAAAGGCTGTGCAGAAATAGATGATTTTTGATAAAGTTGTTTGGCAATTCCTGCCGATACTGTGTCAAGCTCAACACCGTAGAATTTGCTGTCTTGCATACTATCCGGCAACATACCGATAAAGTGACCTGTTCCGCAAGACGGCTCTAAAATGTTTCCCCCTTTAAATCCTATGTTTTCTAATGCCTTGTAAACGGCAGATATAACAGTTTTAGGAGTGTAGAAAGCAGTTAGTGTACTTCCTCTTGCAGCAGAATACTCTTGAGGTGTAAGCAAATTCTTAAGTTGTTCAAATTCATTTGACCACGATGTGTTATCTTCGTCAAAGGCTTCAGGAATACCACCCCAACCAACATATTGAGCAAGAACCTGTTGTTCATCAGGAGTTGCAA
>JAXESA010000200.1:0-4360 GCA_034116205.1 Ruminococcus sp.
AGGTGTTTGTGTATTCCTCAAGGTATCTCACACCGTTTGCTCCGCGCTTAACATTTGTGTAGTCCTTGAATTTGTCAACATCCTTTCCGCTTTGGAATCCGAAGTTTTGGAAAAGCGAGAAAGGTGTTTCCTCTGTAAGGATAGAAATGTTGAACACACCTGTCTTGCTTATAATAGATGTGGAGTAGTTTTGCTTGTTTACAGTTACCGAAATTCTGTTTGGCTCGGAGGTAACCTGCTGAACTGTGTTGATTATGCAACCGTTGTCCTTGGTGCCGTCCTTTGTTGTGAGGACATACAAACCGTAGCCTACGCTGAACATAGACTCTTTCTCAAAGATATGCTCTGTGAGAAGCTCGTCTGCAAGGTGATCCATAGCCTTGTATGTATCCTCATTAGCAGAAGAACGAATTGAAACCATAGTTGGGCAGATTTCAATATCCTTCATAGATGTGAGGTATTCAGTCATAACTTTGCCTGCACTTGGTGCCCAAGTACCGTTTTCAATGATACCAACCTTGCGGTTTTGGTATGCCTTTACCTTTAGGTGGTGCAAAAAGTCATTCATAATTGGGAAAACACCGGCATCATATGAAGGGGCGGCTACAACCATTGTGCTGTAACGGAATGCGTCCTCAATAGCCTCGGCAAGGTCGCACCTTGCAAGGTCGGTGAGAACAACCTTTTTGTCTGTTTTGCTCTTCAAAATTTTCTCAAATTCCATAATGGCATTTGCTGTATTGCCGTGGATTGAGCAGTATGCAACAAAAATTCCGTCGGACTCCGGCTTGTAGGATGACCATGTGTTGTAAAGGTCAAGGTAGTAGCCTAAGTTTTCCTTTAAGATAGGTCCGTGGGTCGGACAGATAATTTCTATGTCAAGTGTTGACGCCTTTTTAAGGAGAGCCTGCACCTGTGCACCGTACTTGCCCACAATGTTAAAGTAGTATCTTCTTGCCTCACAAGCCCAGTCCTCGTCACAGTCAAGTGCGCCGAACTTTCCAAAACCGTCAGCAGAGAAGAGAATCTTGTCCTTGCTGTCGTAGGAAACCATAACCTCAGGCCAATGCACCATTGGAGCCATAAAGAATTTTAGCTCGTGGTTACCAAGGTTAAGGACATTTCCCTCACTCATAATGAATCCCTTGTCCATTACATCAATGCCTGTGAACTGCTTTAAAAATTCAAAAATCTTCTTGTTGCCCACCAGGGTGATTTCAGGGTATTTTTCCATACAAGCCTGAATTGAACCGGCGTGGTCAGGCTCCATATGGTGAATAACAAGGTAAGTCGGCTTTCTACCTTCAAGAGCCTCTTCAAGGTTTTCAAGCCACTCGTCGGTTTTCCTCTTGTCAACGGTGTCCATAATTGCGATTTCGTCATCAAGAATTACATAGGAATTGTAGGCAATTCCGTTTGGAATAATATACTGGCTTTCAAACAAATCAAGGGTTTTGTCGTCACAGCCGATATATTTTACTGTATCTGTAACAAATGGTTTCATAATAGTACCTCCTGTGATATTTATACTTATCTAAAAGAATAACACAAATAGAGCTTAATTTTGTTCTTTATTGGAATTTTATATGTAAAATTATAATAATAATTCTTATTTTATCATAATGTTAATGAAGTGATATTATTCTTTCAAAAATTGAAAAATTGAGAAAAAATAATATGAACATTAGGTGAAAATCAACTTATTTTTCATCAAATTATTGAGGAAAATTTCACAGCAAAACTATTGAAAATGCCGAAATGATTATAATTTATACAATAAGCTTCCAATGTGTATTGCCCATATTTTTAATTGATGTTAGAATTAATAGTTAAGAATTGATAGTTGAATAAATACAGAGAGGAGAAATGGATTTGAAAAAATTTCTAAAGCATTTTAAGTCTGCTATTCTGCCTATGATGTTTGTAGTTATTTTACTGGTAATACAGGCTTACTGCGATTTATCTCTACCTTCCTATATGAGCAATATTGTTAATGTGGGTATTCAGCAGGCAGGTATTGACTGCGTTACTCCCGAAAAGGCACCCAAGGAAGAAATGGAGAAAATAAAGCTGTTTATGAGCAAGGAGGAGGGGGACTTTGTTTCCTCCTGCTACAAGGGTGATACCTACAAGGATAAGGACATTGTTGTACTTAAGGATAATCTTAGTGAAAAGGACAGCGACCGCCTTGCTAAAACCCTTGAAAAGCCAATGCTCATAACCTATATGATAGAAAAATCCCAAAAGGGTGAGCTTTCCTCCGACTCTGTCGGTGGAAAACCGGATATGAGTGAATTCAATAGGATTATGGAGGAGGGCGTTAAGGATATGACGCCTGAAAATCAAGGGGAGTTTTTCTATCTTACACGGGAAAAGGACAGTGAACCCGACCTTTTTCAATTACTGCCTCTGTTTTCACAAAGCACAAGGTCAGAAATTACAGACCTTATGAACAAACAGCTTGAGGGCTATGAAAAGCTGGGTGACGACACCATAAATCAGGTCGTTGTGGCATATACAAAAGACCTTATTGAGGATGCAGGAGTTGACACAGGGGATGTTGTTTTGTCCTATCTTTTCCGTGCCGGACTTACAATGCTTGCATATGCCGGTGCAATTTCCCTGTGTATGGCTATAATTTCCCTTCTTTCCTCCATTGTAGGAGCAAGATTTGCAAAGGATTTAAGGAGCCACGCATATTCCCAGATTATTCAGTTCTCTGCAACAGAGCAGGGAAAATTCAGCAATGCGTCCCTTATTACAAGGTGTACCAACGACATTCAACAGATTCAGATGGTTCTCATTATGATGATGAGAATGATTATTTACGCACCAATTTTGGGAATCGGCGCACTTTTCAAGGTAACAGAGATGGCTTCCGGTATGGTGTGGATTATCGCCCTTGTTGTTGGGATTATTCTGGCGATTGTAACCTTCCTTATGACCGTTGCAATGCCAAAGTTCACCATCCTTCAAAAGCTTGTTGACAGACTGAACCTTGTTTCCCGTGAGATTATTTCAGGTATTCCTGTTATCAGGGCATTCAGCAGGGAAGAGTATGAGCTTGACCGCTTTGACACAGCCAATAAAAACCTTACAAAAACAAACCTGTTTGTAAACCGTGTTATGGCGTTGATGATGCCTCTTATGATGTTTATTATGAACGGTGCATCTGTGCTGATTGTGTGGGTAGGCTCTCACCAAATTGACGCAGGAGGTATGCAGGTGGGCGACATTATGGCATTTATCCAATATACAATGCAGATTATTATGGCTTTCTTGATGATTTGTATGGCAAGTATTATGATCCCCAGGGCTGTTGTTTCCGCTAAGAGATTAGGTGAAATTTACGACACCGAAATTTCAATAAAAAACCCTGAAACTCCTGAAGCATTTAATGAGGATATAAAGGGTGTTGTTGAGTTTGATGATGTAACTTTTGCGTACCCCGGTGCTAACGAGGCTGTTCTCAAGAACATTTCCTTTACAGCCGAATCGGGCAAAACCACAGCGATAATCGGCTCAACAGGCAGCGGAAAAAGTACCCTTGTCAACCTTATTCCGAGATTTTATGATGTTACAGAGGGTTGCATCAAGGTTGACGGACAGGATATAAAGTCTGTCACCCTTGAGGATTTGAGAAGTAAAATCGGATATGTTCCCCAAAAGGGTATTCTGTTCTCGGGAACAATCAAAAGCAATATCGCCTTTGCAGACGAAAATATGCCTATGGATAAGATAGTTAAGGCCGCCGAAATTGCACACGCAACGGAATTTATTGAGGAAAAACCTAATAAATATGAGTCACTTATAAGCCAGGGCGGTACGAATGTTTCAGGCGGTCAAAGGCAAAGGCTTTCTATTGCAAGGGCAATAGCCAACGAGCCTGAAATCCTTATCTTTGACGACAGCTTTTCTGCCCTTGACTTCAAGACTGATGTGGCGGTTCGTAAGGCGCTTAGCGAAAATATTAAGGACAGCGCAGTAATTATTGTTGCACAGAGAATAAGCACCGTTATAAACGCAGACCAAATTCTTGTACTTGATAACGGTGAGCTGGTGGGCAAGGGAACCCACAAAGAATTACTGGCAACCTGTGATGTTTACCGTGATATTGCAGAAAGTCAGCTTTCAAAGGAGGAGTTGCAGTAATGGCTATGGGACACGGCCCCGGAGGACCAATGAAACAGAAGGCAACCGGAGAAAAGGCTAAGGACTTCAAAGGCTCAATAAAGAAACTGCTGAAATATATCGGCAGATACAAGATTGCCGTTGCCATTGTTGTAATCTTCGCAATAGGCAGTACAGTATTCAATGTTGTAGGGCCTAAAATTCTTGGTAACGCAACAACAGAGCTTTA
>JAXESA010000201.1:0-2180 GCA_034116205.1 Ruminococcus sp.
GTACAGCCTCATTTGACGATGCAACGCTGTACTTGTCCGAAACTTCAGCACCCAAAGATGCCACATCTTTTGTTCTTTCGTTTTTATTAGCTTCATCAGCAAAAACAGTCAGTCCTGCAAAAGAGGAACAGACTATCAATAATGACAGAATGACGCTGATAAATCTTTTTGCTCTCATAAAAATCCTCCTCAAAATTAATTTCCAAAGAATATAAACTTAAGATATAAACATTATTGGAAATATTATAGAAAAATATTACCACTTTATTTTTGTTTTTTCAACAATTTTTACAAAAATATTTCTTATTTTTTAAAATTTTGTAAACTACTTGTGAATATAGCAGAGTAAGACCTGCACATTCCCAAAATTCTTTTCCCATATGACGGCTGATATATTCCATACTCCCCATCTAATGAGTATAATTATTATGCTTTTATGGTATCCGTAGCTAAATAACAGTAAATTAAATTTCGGCTAAATTAAAGAAATACAATAAATTAGCCGATAAATATTTTGAGTATCTTTTTGTTAAGACTTTTTTGATTATGGATATTACTTTTCACTGTGCCGGAATTGTACATTTTGAGTTGGCGATTTTGTGCATTTTCAGTTTAGCATTTATATAAACAAAAAATGGAATATTCTCTACTCAAAAGTATTTCCCGGTGGCGAAAAAATCGTAACAAATAACGGTATGATTAGCAATGTACATCCAAATCATACGTACACATGTGTACGTGAAAATGATACCGAGTATCATCCTGAAATTTTAAGAAAAACAGAAAAAGCGTTGCAAAACGCAACACTCTTGCATAGAAAAAAGCTGTTCTCCTTGAAAAAATTTCATAACATCAAAAGGACAGAAAGAAAATCATTTGATAATCTTTCTGTCCTTTTTGTTATAAGCCTATTTGTTGTTTCTTAACTGCGTTAAAATATCCTCAGAATTTGCTTTATCACTTAACAGTAACCTTACATTTCAGGGCAATGCCGTTGGTTTTTATTGTAATTGTAGTTGTACCCTTTTTCTTGGCGGTTACCTTGTACTGATTTAACCTGCCCTTTATTGGCTTAACAGAAACAATACCCTTTTTGCTGGAGGCGAATTTAGCTTTACCTACCTGTCCGTTAATTTTTAGGGTAAAGTTCTTTCCCAATTTTAAGGTTTTTGGTGTTTTGTTAAGATAAGGATTTTTTACTGTTACTGTAAGCACTTTTTTAACACCATTGTTGGTAACTGTGATTTTAGCTTTTCCGGCTTTTTTAGCTGTTACAACGCCCTTTCCGTTGACAGTAGCCACCTTTGTATTATCGCTTTTGTAGGTAGTTGTACCCTTACCAAATTTTACTATAGGTTTGATGGCGTATGTGCCTGTTTTGTAAATTGTGACTGGGTTCTTTCTGAAAGAGATTGATGTGCCCATATCAATAAAGTTAATGCGATATTCCTTTGCATATTTTTCAGCATCCGAGCCCTTGTATCCATAGATAGTGAAATTTGTCATTAATTTATATGATTCATCAAAGTCGTCATATTCTCCTCCGCCAACTGAAAAGGGCTCTAAGTTTTTGACGCTTTTAGGTATTACTATTTTTTTCAGCGAAAGGCAGGATCGCATTGAATATTTGTCAATATACTTAACGGTATTTGGTATTGTTATGCTTAAAATTTTTCGATTTCTGATATCAGAGAAGGTCCATCTACAAATACCTACAACTGTATGATTACTAACCTTTGAAGGAACATTAACATATGACGAATTACCTGTATATTCAATTAAGTCCGCTGTACCGTCATTATATAAGTTATATTTAAAGCCACTATTTGTAACGGTTTTTTCATACCCCATTCCAAGCAATGTAAAGTAATGATCACTGGCATATTTCCAACCGGCAGAACCTCTGTAAGCATAAAATGTGGTATTATATGTTCCTATATAATACTCATATTCATCAGTATCTCCATAAGCATACGATTCATAATAACCAATGGCATCCTCACCAATAGATGTAACACTTTTCGGTATGGTTATTGAAGATATTTCAGTGTTAAAAAAGGCTTCGGTGCCAATGGTTTTCAAGCCTTCATTAAGTTTTACTGTATTAAAAGATTTATGGTCAAAAGCCCTCACACCAATATCTGTAACTGCATAGCCATCTATGGTTTCAGGTATAACTA
>JAXESA010000202.1:0-6392 GCA_034116205.1 Ruminococcus sp.
ATCATGCAAGCCATTCGAGTCACACATCGCATGCTAATACATCCTTTCACTCAAATTCTCTTTACAGTGCAGAAGGAGATGTTACATATGGTCCTGATGTATCGGATATTCCGGGTATTGAAACCCCGCAAAGCACAGAAGGATATGCAAAAATTACTATTAATGATAAAATATCAATAACTGCACCAACTGTTTCAGATATGGTTAAGGCCACACTGCCAAATGATATTAATGATGTTGACTTAACTGAAGAGAACAGAGAATAGGTAACCGTCAAATCATACCTTTAAAAAGTCCTGCGAGTTTGTTCTCGCAGGACTTTCACATATGTATCAAGTTTTAGCTTTGAAATGTAACCGTCAAATAGGTCCACGTCTTGAAACCTACCTCAGATCATGCGAAAATTAACATGAATACGATCAACTACAATCAAATACACCTGTAGATGATTGTAGTTGATCGAATACAGTAAAAAAATAGGAGATTTCCGCATGAAGAATGGTATCAGAACATTAAGACAAGAACAGAACCTGGCTGTTTGGGCAACCCAGGTCGAGGAATGCAACAACAGTGGGTTAAGTGTTGCACAGTGGTGTAGAAATAATAATATTCCTGTAAGCACATTTTGGAGCAGGAAGAAAAAGGTTTATGAAGCCTACACTCAGAAAAACAATCCTCAATTCATAGAAGTTTCCGTAGAGCCGGAAATAAACGCCAACTTACCTATGATTTCTATCAAAAGAAATGATTTCACAGCAGAGATTAATATCGGTGCTGTAATAGCAAAACCGAGTGCAAAGAAAAAACTTAATATATTACAAGAAAATCCTACGAGAACAACCTCGTAGGATTAGTTTTTTGGGGATGGTTTGACGTTTACCATTGATTTTATAAAATATGGCTCTGTAATAGGTTTTACTGATGATGATTGAGAAATTATATTTTCGCAAATTGCAATATCAAATTCTCTTTACTTTTTCGATGCCAAAACGAAAAAGCGGAAGCCGATTGCTCAGCTTCCGCACTTGTTGGTTTATATTAAACTATTTAATCTTGATCGTAACCGTCTTGGTAAGAACTTTAGAATTGTAGTTCTTGTTGCCTGAGATGGTTATTTTAACTTTAATATTGTAAGTGCCTTTCTTAGCTTTTACCCACTTGCTTATAGTGATTACGCCTTTGGAGTTAATTTTCACGAGCTTTTTAATCAACTTAGGAGTGCTTGTAAGCTTGTAAGATACCTTACCTTGAGCCTTTTTAACCGTAATTGCCCCATTAACGGTCTGAGCTTTCTTCTTTAGTTTGGAGAGATTAACTGACTTAGTTGCAATCTTTACAGCAACAGGGTTTGTTGCTTTCGTAATCCTAAAGGTCTTTGTAATTGTACCCGTGTATTCACCTGCCCCTTTAATGACTATCTTAGCAGTCCCGACTTCTTTATTGTTGTAGTATTTTGCAGTAAATTCGGCGTACTCTCCTTTGGGACTTATAACTTCGAAATTTTGCCTGATAAGATTTCCTGTGTAGATTTTATTTTTGATTCCCTTAACAATCCATTTGCTGATGTCGTTCTCATTCAGTGTAGGTTCAGTAGGTTGACTCTCACTTGAGCTCGGCTCTGAAGGCTTGATTTCACTTGAACTTGGGGTTGTTTCGCTTGTACTTTGGCTTGTTTCACTTGAATTTTGCTCTGTAGGAATTTCACCGATATAAACCTTACCATCAACAATTTCGAATTTTTTATTCTCAAGAGCACTGTCAAAAACATTCTCAGGATTATACGAAAGTGTAACAATAGAGTTTTCTGCATTTTCTTTTATTTTGAATTTTAAAACTGCTAAAGTGCCACTATCTGTTTTGTTTTCGGAATCGGTTGTAAACCACGATATTTTCATGGGGTTAGCCCCTTTAACTCCTGTTGATATCCCATCCTCAAACAGCTTTGCGTCCTCAACACTTACAAGCTCCAAATCTTTTGCAGAATATCCGATATCCACACTTAACGCAGTTATTCCGGGATTATTAAATACATTCAGCTCTATCTGAACAGTATCACCGATTTTACCGTTAATGTTTGTAAGCTCAAATCGAGGCTCATCTTTGGCGTATGTAGGTAGAACAGCAAAAGAGAAAAGGATAACTGTAGCGAGTAAAAATGAACACAGCTTTTTCATGCTACTCATTTAAGCACAACCTCCCATCCATTGATATACTGCTGAAGAATAACAAGATCCTTCATATTTATATCGCCGTCATCATTTACATCAGCTGCCCGTTCAACAATGTGAACATTCCAATTATTAATAAGTTGCTGAATTAAAACGAGGTCTTTCATATTAATAGCACCGTCGCGGTTAACATCACCTGGCGTAGGTTTATTAACGGTTACAGTTCCGTTCTCAATATCAAACGGAATGTTATCCAGAGTGCTATCAACGATATTATCCGCTTTATAAGTTACCCTGACGGTATAATCTGTTACCTCCGCATCAATATCAGCTGTAAAGGTAAGAGTTGCAAACAAGCCTGTGCCTTCCTTGTCGGAGGAATCGGATGATAGCCATGAAATCGTAAACGGACTGGTGTAATCCTTTGAGTTGCTTGGTTTTGAGGAAAGTAAGTCTGTATATTTAACTTCCTTAAGTTTTAACTCCTCAGGAAATGCAATGTTGATGCTAAGTGCTGCTATACCGGGGTTCTTGTCTATATAAAGTTTGACCTGAATATCATCGCCCGCTCTGACTGTTTCATTAGAGACAATAAACTTTCCTCTCTTTTCGAGGCGTGAAATCATTTCGGTTTTAGTTTCACCACAATCGGAACAGGTGTAGAGCTTTTCGCCTTCCTCTCTGTAGGTTGGTTCTTTATTTACGACACCCTCGTCCCATGAATGACCTTTAGCCTTAATTGCTTCGGTTTTGGTTTCATCGCAGTCCTCGCAGGTGTATATCTTTATGCCGTTCTCGGTACAGGTTGGTTCTTTTGTTATCTCGCCGTCATTCCATTTATGATCCAGTGTAGGAATTACTTTCTGTGCTTTGATAATTTCTCCACAATTGGAACAATGGCTACCTTCGGTAAGTCCCGTTTCTGTACAAGTCGGGGCTTTGTATTCATCAGTTATAACAGTATGACCTGTAGCAGGTATTACTTTCTGAGCTTTAAGTATTTCACCGCATACGGAACAATGACCTCCTTCGGTAAGTCCTGTTTCAGTGCAGGTGGCAGGTTTAGCTTTGTCTATTATTTCTGTATGACCTTTAGCAGAAATTACTTTCTGTGCTTTGATGATTTCTCCACAAATGGAACAATGGCTACCTTCGGTAAGTCCTGTTTCAGTGCAGGATGGAGCTTTATACTCATCGTTCACAACAGTATGACCTGTCGCATTGATAACTTCAGTTTTTGTTGTATCACAGATTTCGCAGGTATAAGTTTTTATTCCGTCCTTGGTACAGGTGGGTTCTTTTGTAACTTTGCCGTCATCCCAAACGTGTGCTCCAAAGTCGGTCTTATCACCGCAAACATGACATAATCTCCAATGAGATTTCTCATTAAAAATATAATTTGTTGAGTAATTATGATTAATGGTTCTCACATATTCGCAAATATTGCAAGTATCATCACAAGCATTATCGTAAGTATGATCATCTTTATCCGAAACTGCAATTTTACAAAGAGTGCAGGTATGCCAATGGCTGACAGCATCTTTATCCCAATCAGAATTAAAGGAATGCTCAAGTTTACTCGGTTCAAGAAAAGGAATTGCAACCTTATTTAAATCATAAAAGGTATTGTTTGCAGTACCGTCAAATTCATAGTGCGCCGGGTATCCTGCCTTAGTACAAGATTGCGTTGCAGAATGATATACAAGAAAATGAGGAGTAATACAGTATTCAGAATTAGTCTCAGAACAAGTGTATACTTCATTCCATTCTTGCTCTGTTCCAAGGTAGTATACATCGTTAAGATTGGGACATCTATTCCAATAAGTTTTTCCGTCAACATATTCTACCGAAGCAGGAATTACAATTTTGGTTAATGATTTGCAATCATTAAAAGCATTTGGATAGAGTTTTAACAAAGTGTCAGGTAAAGTGACAGATTCAACATTACCCATGTATTCAAAGGAATATGAAGGTATTTCAGTTATCCCATCTTCTATTATTATCGTTTTTATATTGCTACTATATCCACTGGAATAATTATATTCCATCCACGGTAGTTGTGATCCACCGGAAAACCCAAACAGCCTTCCTTCACCGCTAATTGTTAGTTTCTCGTTTGTTTGATCGTAATTCCAAAAAGCCTGATAACCCAATATGCCGGAGTTTATTTTTTTGTAAATGAAATATCCGCCGAATCTACTGCCATCTGAACGAGAATAAGGATAATGATGATAAACATCAGCTTCCACCCCAGTAAAAGCATTATTTGAAATAGTACCAGAAAACGGGTTCTCGTTATTTATAATATAGATTGAATTAAGATTTGAGCAATATGAAAAAGCTTTATCCCCAATGTTCGCGGAGCTATATATCCCCAGTGTATTCAAATTTTCACAATAGTAAAAGGCTTCTTCTTCGATGCTTGCATATTGGAAAGGTATTACAATTTTAGTTAAGGAAGAACAAAAAGCAAAAGCATCTTTCCCAATTGTTGAATTGCTTGTACAACATGATGATAATTCTACACTTTCCAGTGAAGAACATCCATAAAATGCGTAATCGCCGATATTGCTAACACCGGGCATATTAACGGTCTCAAGTGATTCACAACCACGAAAAGCATTTGTGCCGACACGGGTTACTTCAATATCAACATTTACTATTTTGATAGATTCTCTGAAGGCAAACCAAGGTGTTTCGCCAAATTGATAACCATCCAGACTTCCCCATGAACTTGAGCATGCTATGGAAAGCGTGGCTGTCGATTCATCGTAATTCCAACTCAAATTAGTACCGCATTTACCGGAAGTTTCCGTTTCAGCCCAAACCGTGAATGTACCAAACGGCACAAAACTGATTAGCATAGCAAAAGCAAGAACCATTGAAAATGTTCTTTTTATAGTTTTTTTCATTAGCCTAACCTCCTACCTTACACAAGCGTACTCAAAAGCGAGCATACATTTTTATCAATAGATAAAAAGTACACTTGAGTAAGAAAATATACAATTATGTCGCATTTATATTTTACCATATTTTAGTTGTTTTTTGGCTTGATTTCTTGTACAAAGTTTTAATTATAAATTTATGCAATTTGCACAGACTCCTGATAAAAAACACCGCGCAAACAATTATGTTCGTGCGGTATTCATCATTTTCGTCCCAATCGATTTGTTTCTGCTCTTACAAAATATCTTTATGGAAAGTAGTCGGTAAGATAGTCGTTTACAGATTAACACCTAAATTTGTTTAGTTTGATTTTATGGTAAGCACCCGTGAAATTGGAGAAATTATCATACGAACAGATAATATGACGATTAATAATCCCTTAGCACTAAGTCAGAGATCGTTCAAACAGTAGCTTCATTTTTGAGGTTTCCATAATTGATTTGTCGAATTTGTATTGTTTAAATATCATCAAAAAGTTAATAATTATTGCTTTTCATTAATCTTAAAAGTATGGCTCTGTACTATGGGTTTACTGTGGTACAGAGCCAAATTTTTTATATCCATTTTTTCTCAAACTTCGGAAATTAAGTCGACTGGGTTGCATAGCTGTCAGAAAGGATGACCTTTAGCGATAGGAGGACTAAAGTTATGACAGATGAACAGCGTCAGAAGATTACAAATCTCCGTACAGCCGGAAACGGATATAAGAAGATTGGTAAGTTGCTCGGCTTATCAGAGAATACGGTGAAGAGTTTCTGCCAACGAAGAAATCTCGGCAGAGTGGTTGTTAATTCCAGTGCAGAAGTTGCAATATGTAAGTGTTGCGGAAAACCAGTACCGCAGAATCCCGGAAGAAAGCAGAAGAAGTTTTGCTCTGACCAATGCAGAATGAAATGGTGGAACAGCCATCTTGACCAAGTGCAGAGAAAAGCAAACTATGACTACATATGTCCTGTATGCAAAAAGACTTTTACGGTTTACGGTAATGCCAACAGAAAATATTGCTCCCACGAATGTTATATTGAGGACAGATTTGGTGGTGGCAGATGATGAGTCAGAAAGAAGGAAAGCGTGAAATTATCTACCAAATGACAATGAGTGCCGCCCGGCAGATGCTCGAAAATGGGCTGATTTCGGAGGAAGAGTACAAGCAGTTTGATACAAAGATGCAACAAAAATATAGCCCTATATTCGGCACTTTATTCTCCAATATTAACTTGCAATAGTGCGGTTACTACGGTAATATCACCATACTGGGAGGTGGTTTAATGCCAAGAA
>JAXESA010000203.1:0-23878 GCA_034116205.1 Ruminococcus sp.
TAGGAAGTTGCACCGGCTCTTATGAAGATGTTCTATTATAAGAGCGTTATGCAGATTCCTAAGTTTGATAAGGTTGTCATCAATGTTTGCGCCGGCGAAGCAAAGGAAAACAGCAAGGTTATCGATGCTATCTGCACAGACCTTCGTGCTATCACCGGTCAGCAGCCAATGATTTGTAGAGCAAGAAAATCAGTTGCTAACTTCAAACTCAGAGAGGGTATGGCAATCGGTTGTAAGGTAACATTAAGAGGAGAGAGAATGTACGAATTCATCGACCGTCTTTTCAATGTTGCACTTCCAAGAGTTAGAGACTTCAGAGGAATTAACGGTAACTCCTTCGATGGCCGTGGTAACTACAACATGGGTATCAAGGAACAGCTTATTTTCCCTGAAATTGACTATGATAAGATTGATAAGGTTCGTGGTATGGACATTTGCTTCGTAACCACAGCCAACACAGACGAAGAGGGCCGTGAGCTTCTTTCGCTCATGGGTGCTCCATTTGCTAAGTAAGGAGGAATAGTAGTGGCTAAAACATCAATGAAAGTTAAACAGCAGAGAGAGCCTAAGTATTCTACTAGAAAATACTCTCGTTGCAAAATCTGCGGCAGACCACATGCTTACCTCCGTAAGTACGGTATTTGTCGTATCTGCTTCCGT
The DNA here is from genome assembly GCA_034116205.1 of Ruminococcus sp. Classification (GTDB taxonomy): domain Bacteria; phylum Bacillota; class Clostridia; order Oscillospirales; family Acutalibacteraceae; genus Ruminococcoides. The sequence goes on from JAXESA010000203.1 coordinate 661, forward strand.
GAACTCGCATACAAAGGCGAGATTCCTGGCATTAAGAAATCAAGCTGGTAAGGAGGTACAATTATGCAGATTACTGATACAATAGCAGATTTGCTTACAAGAATTCGTAATGCAAGTGCTGCAAAACACGACACAGTTGACATTCCTTGCTCTAATATGAAGAAGGCTATTTGCCAGATTCTTGTTGATGAGGGTTATGTTAAAGAATTTACAACTATGGACGATGGTAAGCAGGGTGTGATTAAGGTTACTCTCAAATATACTGAGGATAAGACACCTGTAATCACAGGACTCAGAAGAGTTTCTAAGCCCGGCTTGCGTATATACAGCAATGCTGAGAACCTGCCAAAGGTTATGAAAGGCCTTGGTGTGGCTATTATCTCCACATCTAAGGGTATTATGACAGACCGTGAAGCTCGCAAGGCTAATATCGGCGGCGAAGTTCTTGCATTCGTTTGGTAAGGAGGTGCCGAGATGTCTCGAATTGGAAGAAAACCTATAAATATTCCCGCCGGAGTTACTGTTTCAGTTAACGAAAGCGTAGTAACTGTTAAAGGACCAAAGGGTGAGCTTACACAGAACATCCATCCTAACATGGCAGTTGAAATCAATGGCGATGTTGTTGAGGTTAAGCGTCCTAATGACGATAAGCTTAACAGAAGCCTTCACGGACTGACTCGTTCTTTAATCCAGAATATGGTTATCGGTGTTACCGAGGGCTATAAGAAGGAACTTGAAGTAAACGGTGTTGGTTACAGAGTTCAGAAGCAGGGCAATAAGCTCGTTATGAACCTTGGATATTCACATCAGGTTATCGTTGAAGAAAATGACGATATCAAGATTGAAGTTCCTGATCCAAATAATATCGTAATACTTGGCTGTGATAAGCAAAAGGTTGGTCAGTTTGCTGCCGAGGTTAGAGAAAAGCGTCCACCTGAGCCATATAAGGGTAAGGGTATTAAGTATAAGGACGAACATATCCGCCGTAAGGAAGGAAAAGCCGGTAAAGGCAAGTAATTAAGGAGTGAATGACAAATGGTAAACAGACCTGATACAAAAAAAGCCCGTCTTACTCGCCACAAGAGAGTTCGTGGCAAGATTAGCGGCACTGCTGAATGTCCACGCCTTTGTGTATTCCGTTCAACTAACAACATCTATGCACAGATCATTGACGATGTTGCCGGTGTAACACTTGCTGCAGCTTCTTCTCTTGACAAGAGCATTAGCGGCAACGGCGGAAACAAAGAGGCTGCAAAGGCAGTTGGTAAGCTTATTGCTGCTAAGGCAGCAGAAAAGAATATCGCCAAAGTTGTATTTGACAGAGGCGGTAACATCTATCACGGCCGTGTAAAAGAATTGGCCGAAGGCGCCCGTGAGGGCGGCCTCAATTTCTAAGGAAGGGGAGGAATTACTTTGGCTAACTATGATAGAAATGACGACAGATTTACAGAGAGAGTGGTTACTATTAACCGTGTTTCTAAGACTGTAAAGGGTGGTCGTATTTACAAGTTTGCAGCTCTTGTAGTTGTAGGTGACGGCGAAGGTACAGTAGGTTTTGGTATCGGCAAAGCCGGCGAAGTACCGGACGCTATCAGAAAGGGTATTGAAGACGCTAAGAAGAATCTTATGAAGGTTTCACTTAGAGGAACAACAATCCCTCACGAAGTTATCGGTGAATTTGGTGCAGGCAGAGTTCTTATGAAGCCTGCTGCTCCTGGTACCGGTGTTATCGCAGGTGGCCCTGTTCGTTCAGTTGTTGAAGCTGTTGGCATTAAGGATATCAGAACAAAGGCTCTGCGTTCTAACAACCCTTGCAACGTAGTTCGTGCTACACTTGAGGGTCTTAAGAGTTTAAGAACTGCTGAAGAAGTTGCTGCAATCCGTGGCAAGTCAGTAAAAGAAATTTTATAATAGGGAGGTTGCAAATTATGAAAATTACTTTGGTAAAGAGCCTAATCGGCACTAAGAAAGATCAGATTGCAACTGCCCATGCACTTGGCCTCAAGAAGATTGGCGACTGCACTGAGCAGCCTGACAATCCTGCAACTCAGGGCAAGATTGCAAAAATCATCCACCTTATTAAGGTTGATGCTTAAGGGAGGTGCAAAGTAAATGAGATTACATGAACTTTCACCAGTAGATGGTTCTAAAAAGGATGTTAAGAGAATCGGCCGCGGACATGGTTCAGGCTGGGGCAAAACATCCGGTAAAGGTCACAAGGGTCAGAAAGCTCGTTCAGGCGGCAGCATTCGTCCCGGCTTTGAAGGCGGTCAGATGCCACTTCAGAGAAGAGTTCCTAAGAGAGGCTTTAATAACATTTTCAGAAAGAAGATTGTTGCTCTCAATGTAAATCAGCTTGACTCAAAGTTTGACAACGGTGCAGTTGTTGACGCTGAGGCACTTAAGAATGCTGGTTTAGTTAAGAATTCTTTTGACGGTATAAAAATCCTTGGTAACGGAGAATTAACAAAGAGTTTAACTGTTAAAGTAGATGCTTTCTCAGAATCTGCAAAGAAGGCTATTGAAGAGGCAGGTGGAAAGGCTGAGGTGATTTAATTGTTTAAAACAATTAGAAACGCTTGGGCTATTCCGGACTTAAGAAAGAAAATTCTCTTTACACTTTTAATTGTATTAGTATTCAGAATTGGTTCAGTTATCCCGGTTCCATTTTTGGATATGGGAGCACTGAGCGATTTGATGGCTCCACTTAACGAAGTAGGTAACGAAAGCAGTTCAATGCTGGCATATCTGAATACACTTTCAGGCGGTGCTTTCTCAAATGCAACACTTTTTGCAATGGGTGTTACACCGTACATCAACAGTTCAATCATTATGCAGCTCCTCTGTGTTGCTATTCCTCCTCTTGAGAGAATGGCTAAAGAGGGAGAAGTTGGCAGAAAGAAAATCGGTAAGATTACAAGATATGTAACAGTTCTCCTTGGACTTATTCAGGGTGGTGCTTACTTCTGGTATCTCTATAAGTCAGGTGTAACAACCTACAACGAGGGATTCAGCCTTGTTTTCTCTGCTATTGTTATTATCCTTGCATTTACTGCAGGTACTGCTCTTATGATGTGGATGGGTGAACAGATTAACCAGTTCGGTATCGGAAATGGTATCTCAATACTCCTCTTTGCAGGCATTATTGCTCGTTTGCCTTATACAATCAATGTTCTTGGACAGTATTTGTCACAGGCAGGTCAGGGTGCGTCTCAGTACTATGTACTTGTTCCACTTTGGGTTGTGCTTTTCCTTGCAATTATTTGGATTATTACATTTATGCAGGATTCCGAAAGAAAGATTCCAATTCAGTATGCAAAGCGTGTTGTTGGCAGAAAGATGTATGGCGGTCAGTCAAGCCACCTTCCAATCAAGGTAGCTCTTGGCGGTGTTCTTCCAATCATCTTTGCTTCATCAATTCTTTCAATTCCAAGTACAATTAAGATGTTCTGGAATCCAACCTCAGGTTTCTGGGCAAGCTTATTTAATGCTCTCAGCACTGAGGGATGGCTCTATATGCTTCTGTACTTTATCTTTATTCTTGCTTTTGCTTATTTCTATACAACAATTCAGTACAATCCTGTTGAAATGGCAAATAACTTAAAGCAGAATAATGGTACAATTCCAGGTATCAGACCTGGTCAGCCTACTGTTGAATTTATTTCAAAGATTCTTTCAAGAATTACACTTATCGGTGCATTGTTCCTTGCTGTAATCGCTTTGTTCCCACTTATCTTTGCTTCTTTGGCAAATATGAGCGGACTTTCAATGGGCGGTACATCAATCATCATTATCGTAGGTGTTGCTCTTGAAACATCAAAACAGATGGAATCCCAGATGATGATGCGTCATTACAAGGGCTTCCTCGATTAATAGGAGATTAAAATGAAATTAATATTTTTAGGTGCTCCTGGTGCCGGTAAAGGCACACAAGCTGAAATTATCAGCAAAGAATTAAACATTCCAACAATCTCCACAGGAGATATGATTAGAGAAGCGCTGAAAAACGGCACTGAGATGGGATTGAAAGCAAAGTCCTATATGGAGTCAGGTGCACTTGTTCCTGACGAAGTTGTAATCGGCATTGTTAAGGAAAGACTTACAAAGGACGATTGCAAGGACGGCTTTATTCTGGATGGTTTCCCAAGAACTATTCCTCAAGCCGAGGCTCTGGATACAATGGGTGTTGAAATTGACTGTGTTGTTGACCTTGAGGTTAAGGACGATGTCATCATCAATAGAATGTCCGGACGCCGTGTCTGTGAAAAGTGCGGTAAAACTTACCATACAGTAAATGTGCCTTCAAAAATTGAAGGAGTTTGCGATGTTTGCACAGGCGCCCTTATTCAGCGTAAGGACGATCAGATTGATACTGTAAAAACTCGTCTTGAAACCTATCATAAGGAAACAGAACCTCTTAAGGGTTACTACGAGGCTCAGGGTAAATTAAAGCTTATTAATTGCCCTGATGACATTGACGGAACCACTAAATTGGTCCTTGAAGCTCTTAAGTAAGAAGGTTTTACTATGGTAGTTATCAAGTCTTCACGAGAACTTCAAAAGATGAAGGATGCGTGCAGAATTTCTGCAAATGCACTTGTTGTAGCAGGAAAAGCAGTTGAACCGGGTGTTTCAACTCTTGAGATTGATACTATTGTCCGTAAGTATATCGAGAAAGAGGGGGCAACCCCTTCCTTTCTCGGTTATGGCGGATTCCCTGCAAGTGCGTGCATTTCAGTAAACAATGTGGTTATCCATGGCATACCAAGCAAGAAACAGATCCTCAAAGAGGGCGATATAGTAAGTGTTGATGTGGGAGCTTTTTATGACGGCTTTCACGGTGACAATGCCTACACTTTCAAGTGTGGCAAGGTTTCCGCCGAAGCAGAGGCACTTCTAAAAGCTACTGAGGAAAGCCTGTATGAGGGTATAAAGCAGGCAAAGGCAGGTAATCGAGTTGGCGATATCGGCTCTGCTGTTCAGAAGTATGTCGAAGATCGCAGTTACTCGGTGGTACGAGATTTTGTCGGCCACGGAGTAGGTGCGAAACTACACGAAGAACCAAGTGTACCAAACTATGGGACGCCCGGCAGAGGGGTCAGACTGATACCCGGTATGACTATTGCCATTGAACCTATGGTTAATGTTGGTGATTATAAGGTTAAGGTGCTGTCTGACGAATGGACTACAGTCACCGCTGACGGAAGCCTTGCGGCTCACTTCGAGCATACAGTAGCCATCACCTCTGATGGTCCCCAGATTATGACTATTCCTGATTTAAAGTTAGGGACATATGATTAAAGAGGGAAGCATCGTTAAGGCTAAAGCCGGTCGTGATAAAGACGGATTTTTCGTTGTTGTTAGGCTTGAAGGTCAATTTGCCTATATAGCAAACGGAAAAAGAAGAAAGGTTGAAAGCCCTAAAAAGAAAAAGCTGATTCATCTTCAGCACACAAATGGCTATGCACAAACCTATAAAACCAATAGAGAGATTAAAAACATCATTAAAGAGTTCGGAGGGTTATAATGTCTAAGCAGGATGTTATAGAAGTAGAAGGTACAGTAACTGAGGCTCTTCCAAATGCCCAGTTTAAGGTTGAACTTCAAAACGGTCATGTTATTTTGGCTGTTATTTCAGGTAAACTTAGAATGAACTACATTCGCATTTTACCGGGTGATAAGGTTACTGTGGAGATGTCTCCATACGACCTGAGCAGAGGCAGAATTACTTGGAGAACAAAGTAATTCATATACACAATATTTTTTGGAAAGGAATGATACTTAATGAAAGTCAGACCTTCAGTAAAGAAAATTTGCGATAAGTGCAAAATCATTAAAAGACATGGTAAAATCATGGTTATCTGTGAGAACCCAAAGCATAAACAGCGTCAGGGTTAATTATTAAAAATTATTAAGTATTTTATGGAGGTGCAAAATGGCTCGTATAGCTGGTGTTGACTTACCAAGAGACAAGAGAGTTGAAATCGGTTTAACTTATATCTATGGTATTGGCAGAAAGACCGCAACAGACATTATTGCTGCAACAGGTGTAAATCCTGACACAAGAGTAAGAGACTTAACAGAGGAAGATGTTTCCAAGTTAAGAGATTATATTGATAAGAACTGTGTTGTTGAAGGCGACCTTCGCCGAGACATTGCTTTTGATATCAAAAGACTTATTGAAATTGGTTGTTACCGTGGTGTTCGTCACAGAAAGGGTCTCCCTGTAAGAGGCCAGCGTTCTAAGACAAATGCAAGAACTCGTAAGGGTCCACGTAAGACAATGGCAAACAAGAAGAAGTAAGGAGGATTAAGCAATGGCAGTAGCAAAAAAGACTGTACGCCGTCGCCGTGATAGAAAGAATATCGAAAAAGGCTCAGCGCACATTCAGTCAACATTTAACAATACAATTGTTACAATTTCTGATACACAGGGCAACGCTGTGTCATGGGCAAGTGCCGGTGAGCTTGGCTTTAGAGGTTCAAGAAAGTCAACTCCTTTTGCTGCACAGTCAGCAGCAGAAACAGCAGCAAAGGCTGCTATGGAACACGGTATGAAGTCCGTTGAAGTTTATGTAAAGGGTCCCGGCCAGGGACGTGAAGCTGCTATCAGAGCACTTCAGTCAGCAGGCCTTGAAGTAACAATGATTAAAGATGTTACACCTATCCCACATAATGGATGCCGTCCTCCAAAGAGAAGACGAGTATAGTAGATAGTAGGAGGAAAAGTTATGGCAAAGAATATGCAGCCAATCGCTAAGCGTTGCAAAAAGCTTGGCATCGAACCTTCTGTTATGGGTTATAACAAGAAGACTACAAACAGAAATTCTAACGGCAATATGAGAAGAAAGAAGAGCGAATATTGCCTTCAGCTTAACGAAAAGCAAAAGGTTAAGTTTATCTATGGCATTATGGAAAAGCAGTTCCGTCGTTACTATGACCAGGCTGCTAAGAAGGAAGGCAAGACAGGTACTGTTCTTCTCACAACAATCGAGAGAAGACTGGACAATGTTGTTTTCAGACTTGGCATGGCTTCTTCTAGAAGAGAAGCAAGACAGCTGGTTAACCATGCACACTTCACTGTTAACGGTGAAAAGGTGAACATCCCTTCATACCTCACAAAGGTTGGCGATGTAATCAAGGTTAAGGACAGCAGTCGTTCTAAGACAAGATTTAAGGAAATTGCAGAAGGCGAAACAAAGTCAGTCGTTTCACCAAAGTGGTTAGAGAAGGATGCTGACTTACTTGGCGGTAAGGTTATCGCAATGCCTGAGAGAGAAGATATTGACTTCCAGGTAGAAGAACATCTCATCGTCGAATTGTACTCCAAGTAATCCACACAAGCGTAGGTTATTAAAAACAAGCACATTTATATGTGAACTATTGTTTAGGAGGTTGTTTCATGATCGAAATCGAAAAGCCAAGAATTGAAGTTGAAGAGCTTTCTTCAGACGGTCAGTTCGGCAGATTTGTTGTTGAACCACTTGAGAGAGGCTTTGGCAACACATTAGGTAATAGTTTAAGAAGAGTTCTTCTTTCATCCCTTGAGGGTGTTGCTGTTACATCTATCAAGATTGACGGCGTACTTCATGAATTTTCTACAATTCCCGGAGTAAAAGAGGACGTTACAGAGATCGTTCTTAATATGAAGAGCCTTGTATGCAAACTTAATTGCAACGGACCTAAGACTGTTGAAATTTCAGCCACAGGTCCTTGCGAGGTTAAGGCCGGTTCCATCAAGGCCGATAGCGATGTAGAAATCCTTACTCCGGATCTTCACATTGCAACACTTGGTGAGGGTGCAACACTTAATATGGAAATCACACTTGACAAGGGCAGAGGTTATGTTCCCGGCGAAAGGAACAAGCTTATCTCCGGCAACAATGTCATCGGAGTGATTCCTGTTGACTCTATCTACACACCGGTTATAAAGGTAAATTACACTGTTGACAACACTCGTGTTGGTCAGATTACCGACTACGACAAGCTAACCCTTGATGTTTGGACAAACGGTGTAATCAATGCACAGGAGGCAGTTTCTTTAGCTGCTAAGGTCCTCACTGAACACCTCAACCTTTTTGTTGACCTTTCTGACAAGGGTTCAACAACCGAGATTATGGTTGAAAAGGATGACAAGGGCAAAGAAAAGGTTCTTGAAATGACTATCGAAGAGTTAGACCTCTCCGTTCGTTCTTTCAACTGCTTAAAGCGTGCAGGTATTAATACTGTTGAAGATTTGATTTCTAAGAGTGAAGAGGATATGATGAAGGTTCGTAACCTTGGTCGTAAGTCACTTGAAGAGGTTGTTCAAAAACTCAACAGCTTAGGTTTCAATCTTCGTGAAGAAGAGGAATAATTAATTACACTTACAATTCCAATATCAGGTTAAAGGAGTGATATAAATGCCAAGAACAAGAAAGCTGGGTAGAGCTACCGATAGCAGAATGGCTATGCTTAGAGCTATGGTAACTTACCTGTTTGAAAACGGTAAAATTGAAACAACTCTTGCTCGTGCAAAGGATGTTTCTTCAATGGCAGAAAAGATGATTACAGTAGCTAAGGAAGACAATCTTCACAACAAGAGAATGGTTATGAGCTTTGTTACAAAGGAATCTGTAACACATAAGCTTTTTGCTGAGATTGCTCCTAAGTATGCAGACAGAAACGGCGGTTACACAAGAATCACTAAGATTGGTCCTCGTCGTGGCGATGCTGCAGAAATGGCTATCATCGAACTTGTTTAATTACAAAATATGTAGGCTCACCAAATGGTGAGCCTATTTTTTTGGCCTATTTTATTATATTTTTACCTTGACTGTTTAGCAATATGACGAAGCATTTGTAAAAAACAACAAAAATTATGTAGTATAATATTGCAAAATGACGAAATATGATTGTGCAAAGTGGGTAAATGTGAACAAACAATTAATACAATGTTCACAAATTGTTAAAATATTGTATAAATCATATCAAATCAGTGTAATTACACTTGAAATATATGTATATTAATGCTAAAATATATCTGTGCTTAAGAGGTAGTACTTAAGTAGTTTATTTGCTTTCTCCAATCATTGTATTGTTTTGTTATATTTCATAATGTTCTTTTTTCTGGAAGAATCCTCTCAGTGTCCCTGAGAGGATTTTTTCCGAAAAATTTTAAATAACATTGAAAATAATAAAATTTACAATAATTTTATACTTTTATGCATATTTATGATATAATCAAGTGTAATAAATTTTTTGAGGGGTTATTATGAAAAAAATCATTTCAATTTTTATTTCTATTGTTTTATTAATAAGTTCTGTTCTTTGTATAAACAGTGCAGAAATTGGTGTGGTAAAATCATCTAATTATTATGAACCATTAAATAGTTGGAGATATCACAATGGCGTTCCTTATAATAATCATTCCGGTGGAGCATCCCTAAGTAGTTGGAATAAAACTAAAAAGGGCTATGTAAATGATAGAGGTGAAGTTATTAAAGGTGCAACCATGAAGGGAATTGATGTCAGTCAATGGAACGGTGACATTAACTGGGCAAAAGTTGCGGCGTCCGATGCGGATTATGCGATTATCAGATGTGGCTATGGAGATAACTATAAATCTCAGGATGACACATATTTCTTGAAAAATGTAAAAGGTTGTATAAAAAATAAAATACCATTTGGAGTATATATTTATTCCTATGCTAAAAATAAGACTATGGCTAAATCAGAGGCAAACCATGTGTTAAGACTTATTAAGGGATATAAGCTAAATTTTCCGGTTTATTATGATTTAGAGGAGGATTTCCAAACAAAGTTAAGCAAGTCTAAACTAGGAGATATCGCAAAAACTTTCTGTGATACTATTAAAGCCAAGGGATACAAAGTTGGCATTTATTCAAACCTAAATTGGTGGACTAATTATCTTACTTCTTCTGTTTTCAACAATAAATCTTGGTATAAGTGGGTTGCCCAGTATAATTCACATTGTGATTATAAAAAGAGTTATACTATGTGGCAGTGTGCCAGTGATGGCAAAGTACCGGGAATTTCAGGATATGTTGACCTGAACTTTTGGTATGGTACTCCAATTAAATACTCCAATACGTCACAGCAGACGAAAGTTAAGCTAAACCGTACATCTTATACATTTAAGAGAAGTACAATAAACCCGTATATCAAACTTAAGGCAGTAGTTCAAAGTAAAAATAAAAATAAAAATAAAACTGTAAGATGGAGCAGTAACAATACTTCTGTTGCTACAGTTGACAGAACAGGAAAAGTAACTGCAAAGAGAAGGGGAGTATGTTACATAACCGCAACGGCAAATGATGGCACCAAAAAATATGCTAAATGTAAGATAACTGTTAAGCAACTAGTAACTAAGGTCAAATTAAGCAGGTCAAATATTGCACTTAAATCTATTGGTAAAAAATACTACTTAAAAGCAACTTGCACACCAACCATTGCAAACATACGCTCTGTTAAATGGAACACAACCAGTGAAAGAATAGCAACAGTAGATAGCAAGGGTTTGGTAACTGCAAAGGCAAAAGGAAAATGTTATGTTACAGCTACAGCAACTGATGGTAGCAGAAAATTTGCAAAGTGTGCAGTTGTAGTGACTGTTCCGGCAACTCAACCAACAACTGAGCCAACAACTGAGTCAACAACTGAGCCAACAACTGAGTCAACAACCGAGTCAACAACCGAGTCTATAATACAACCAACAACTCAGCCGGTTACTGAATCCGTTATTTATAAATAATTTAATGTGACATTAGTGTGATTTACGAATACTATGTAATAGAGGATATCTCCTCTCAACATCATTTAACCGAAGTATTGTAATCATAATAGGGAAAAGAAGTTATTTAAGCACAATTACCATTGTTTATAATGCCTCCAACATTGTAATGACAAATGCAAAAAAAGGCACTGCAAAACTGCAGTGCCTTTTTCATGCATAATAAAAAAATTCCTCAATTGAAGTACAAAAATCAGTAGTGATAAGTTTTCATAATATAAAGTCACCTAAGTCAAAATATATTTTGGTACGGTTGTTGCTACAATCCTATTAAAAAATTATTGTTTAAATTTAAAGCCGAAAATGAGATAAAACTCATTTCTTAAAATAATCATATTTCTGACTTATTAACGATATATTATTATTGAAGTTTTCAAAAAATCATTCTACTTTTTTGTACATTCTCTTTACACAATTTTCACATACTGTGATGCCTTCATGTGTAATAACATTATCAATCTCACCACAAAACAGACAAGTTGGCTGGTACTTTCTAATAAGAAGACCATTGTCTTTTGGTAAAATCTCAATAGCATCCTCTTTTTCCAGGTTAAACATCTGTCTAACAGGTTTTGGAATAACAACTCTTCCAAGGGTATCAATCTTGCTTACATAACCAATTTGTTTCATAATTTCACCTTCCGTAAAGATTGAGCAACGCCTATATTCCGACAAAAAGTCTTAATATAAAAGTATTGTGTACCGAATTCACCATTATTCTACCAAACTAAGGGTTTTATGTCAAGTGAAATATATTATATTATATAATTCTTAATTTTATTATATAAATTTATTATACAAATATAACAGGATGTGACAGGGTTTGATAAACTATTTGTGGGGAATAATGATTGTTTTTTCAATCATTTGTTCTATTATAACCGGCAATACTCAGGAGCTTTCTTCGGGGCTGATGAATGGAGCGGAAAAAGCTGTTAAACTTCTCATCACATTATTTGGTGTAATGGTATTTTGGTCTGGAATTATGAAGGTAGCAGAAAAGAGCGGACTGACAAGTCTGCTTGTAAAACTATTGTCACCAATGCTGAAAAAGTTGTTTCCCGATTTAGACAAGGAAAGCGTTGCTTTTCAGAGCATTTGTATGAACATCAGTGCAAATCTTATGGGAGTAGGCAACGCCGCCACACCCTTTGGATTAAAGGCAATGAAGGAGATGCAGCGTAAAAATCTTCGAAAAGACACAGCCACAGACTCAATGGTGGTCTTTGTAGTAATGAATACAGCCTCAATGCAATTAATTCCTGCAACCCTCGGATATCTGCGCCAAAGCTACGGTAGCACAGCTCCCTTTTCTATAATCCCTTGTGTGATTATCAGCTCCGCAGTAGCTTTGGCAGTAGCACTGGTGCTTGCAACAACCTTTAACAGGGTGAGTAAATGGAACTGATTGTACCTGTTGCTGTGGGGATAATTCTCCTCTATGGAATGATAAAGAAAACAAAAATATTTGACGCCTTTATTGAAGGGGCAATAGAAGGTATGCACACTCTCTATATGATTATTCCAACAATAACAGGACTAGTTGTTGCGGTGGAAATGCTCCAGCAAAGCGGTGCAATTGATTTCGTTTGCAGTTTGGTAGAACCGTTGGCTGACTTTTTTGCTTTTCCTAAAGAAATTGTGCCTATGGCTGTTTTGCGTCCCATAAGTGGTAGTGGTTCCACTGCATTGCTTACAAATATATTTGAAAATTACGGTCCTGATTCTTTTCCAGGATTAATTGCCTCAGTTCTTGCAGGAAGTTCAGAAACCACAATATACGCAATAACAATGTATTTTGGCAGTGTGGGAATTACAAAAACACGCCATTCCCTTACTGTTGGACTTATTGCAGATTTGACCGCACTTATTATGTCTATAGTAACAGTGAAATTTGTTTTGTTAAATTTTTGTTAATTATAAATTTTTTGTGGACAAATTTATGTTTATATTATATAATGTATTTAAGAATTAAGGAGGAATAAAAATATGACAATTTCCAAAAAATTATTATCAGTTACTTTAGTTGTTATTATGGCAATTAGTATGCTGGTTATGGGTCCTGCTTCAGCATCTGCAGCCAGTACAGTAAGAATCAACGAGGTTTATCCACAGAAAGGTTATTCCATAGTTTATAACCTTTATGTTCAGACTAACTTTGAGGCTAGCACAGTTGAGGGCAGACTTAATTACGATCCAAAAGTACTAAGCCTTACTAAAATTTCTTTTGATAGTGCGAATACTTTTGATTATAATGAAGATACTGTAGAAACTGTAGTTGGAGAAAAAGAAGAAACAGTTAGAACTATGAAACGTATCTCATTTGTAGGAAATAAAGGATCTTATGATACAAAGTCTGCAAGAATGACACTTATCACTGCTGTGTTTAAAGTTATTGACACAAGCTCAGATTATACAAAGGCAACTAGTGATGATGCTATTTCAGCTTGTTTCACAAACTTTAAAACATCCACAGGCTATGATTTGATGAATGATGAAAATACAAACATCACAACAAGAACAATCATTGCCGCAACTAAGCTTACAATGGCAAAGTCTTCTGTTGTTCTTGACAGAGGTGCAGGAGATTACGAGGTTGTTAAGGTTAAGTCCGTTGGACCTGTAAACAATGATGTAGATTCCTCATACAGCTGTACCTACAAGTCATCTAACACAAAGGTTGCAAAGGTTTCCGGCAGAGGTACATATGTAAAGATTACTGCTGTTGGTCCCGGTACTGCAAAAATCACTTGCACACCTGACGGTGGACTTACATCTAGAGTAATCAATGTTACAGTTAAACAGCCTGTTAAGAGCGTAACACTCAGCACAAAGTCAGTTGCTCTTGCAAAGAAGGGTAGCGCAAAGTCTGTTACTGCAAAGGTAACACCAAGCAACGCAAGCAACAAGAAACTCCTTGTTTCTTCTGCTAACAAAAAGGTAGCAAAGGTTTCCGTAAGCAGCATCACATCAGGTAAGTCATTTAAGATTACTGCTGTTAAAAAGGGAAAAACAAGCGTTAAGGTTTCTGCAGCTGACGGCTCTAAGAAGTACGCAATATGCAAGGTTACTGTTAAGAAGTAATTTAATTTAAGAATTTAGGACTGCTCTTTCGGGCAGTCCTTTTTTATTCTAAAAGAAAGGCCTTGGGATTAGTATTAATTCCCAAGGCATTTGTTTATATATATGATTATATTTTATATATTTATATCAAGCTCAACAGGACAGTGGTCACTACCCAAAATATCAGTGTGGATTTTTGCGTCCTCAATTTTATCCTTAATACTGTTTGAAGTTATGAAGTAGTCAATTCTCCATCCGGCATTGTTCTTCCTTGCATTAAAGCGATAGCTCCACCAGCTGTAAATTCCCTCCTTGTCAGGGTAAATATAGCGGAAGGAGTCGGTAAAACCGCTATCCAAAAGTTCAGTCATTTTTCCTCGTTCTTCGTCAGTAAAACCTGCATTTTTTCTGTTTGTCTTTGGGTTCTTTAGGTCGATTTCCTTGTGGGCAACATTCAGGTCACCGCACAGAATAACAGGCTTTTTCTTGTCAAGAGAATTGATGTATGAACGAAAATCATCCTCCCATTTCATCCTATAATCAAGTCTTTTCAGTTCATTCTGAGAGTTGGGAGTATAGCATGTCACAAGGAAAAAGTTCTCAAATTCAAGGGTTATGCAACGCCCCTCCTTGTCGTGCTCCTCAATTCCCATTCCGTAAATAACATCTAAAGGCTCTTCTTTTGTGAAAACAGCTGTACCGGAATAACCTTTCTTTTCAGCATAATTCCAGTATTGGTGGTATCCCTCAAGGTCAAGGTCAATCTGTCCCTGCTGGAGTTTTGTTTCTTGAACGCAAAAAATATCGGCATCAAGGGTGTTAAATATATCAACAAAGCCCTTTGTAACACAGGCTCTAAGACCGTTTACATTCCAAGATACTAACTTCATACTTAATCATTCCTTTCTGTAGGTGAGTAAAAATGGTTTCTATATTTCTGATAAGGAAATAAGCCTTAGCTTTTCCAAGGCTTATTATCGTAAAACATTTCTTATACATTTTTTTCGACTTTTAGGTTTTGCATATTTTGGGTCGATTCTCGGGATTCTTATTTGTAACGACTTGTCAATGCTGAACTGTACCTTAGAGTAATCCATATCAGCATCAATGATTTTTCCCGAATCCATATTCTGTTTGCGAACATAAAGGTTTTTGTCTATGCTTTCCTTTATTGGGATTGGGGGGCGGTGAGTAATATCCTCCAAATTTTTCTCTAATAATTCCTTATGGGAATTATTGCCTTCGTCGCCAATGTTTTTTATTTCTTTTTCAGAAATATTATTTTTAATTTCTTTGCTATTTATTTCTATATTAGAATTATTCTCTCCCGGTCTATTATTATCATTTTCTACATTATTTTCTTTTGGAGAATTATCATACTGCTCTTTGATCTCCTTTGGGAGAATAGGCAAATCAAAGGAAACAACCTTGTCCTCGTTTGCTTTTTTCGTAACATAAAGGTTGCTGTCAATGCTGTTTTTAACCACAACTTTTTTCTGTAACCTTGGATTAATGCTTTGCTTTACCTTGTTGTGGGAATGCTTCTCTTGCTTAACATTTTCAGTATTCTCTTCTTCCTTATTTTGGTCGTCAAGCACAGTAATGTTGTGCTTTTGAATTACATCCACAGGTGTCCTAACATAAACTTCCGGTGGAAGTGCATCGCAGGAAATTACAGGCTTAGGTGTTGCAACAGTTAAGTAATATTCACTGCCCAAATAGGTACTTTTTTCTGAAGATGACACATTATTCTCCTGAAGACTTTGCTGTTCCTTTACAGTAAAGCCGGCATCATCAAGATTTTCTTTCTCCTGTTCAAAGGGCGAGGGGTCACCTTTTTTCCTTGTCCCTGAACTTCTCAAGGTTATTACATTGCCGTCTTGAGAAACAAGCCTTTTAATTTCTTTTAACGTTTCCCTTTTATTCTGTTCACTTTGTTTGTCGTAAAGAGGACCTAACAGCAATACAACATCAGCCTTGCTTTGGTCTGTGGGAATTTTTCTTTCGTCATTAACAAAGTTGTTGTAGGCTACAAAGGGATTTTCATGACTGATATGCTCCATATCACTTGGTGACACAGGAACTAAAAGTGCATTGCTTTCATTCCTTATCCACTTTGTATAGCAATTTTCACCGCATAACAAATCCATTACACGGGTTTCTTTATCAAGATAGGAGGAGATAATATGTTGTGCTTTTTTAAAAAGCATCTTATCCATACTATACTCCCCCTTTTACCAAAAATTCACTACAATTATATCAAATGTAGATATGTTTATCAAGTTAATTTGCGCCGATAAAACAAATATATTGGCGAGAAAAAATCTATTAAATTTTTTTAGAAGATTATTCCATTATTTTGCCTTTTGAGCCTTTGCAGCAGCCTTTTCTGCTTTAAGAACAGACTGGAACTCTTTTGTGTCCTTTGCAAGCTTACCGCTAAGCAACAGCAGAGCAATCAAGTTAGGAATAATCATAAGTGCGTTTGCAATGTCAGAGAACGACCATACAATGTTGAGAGAAACAACTGCGCCAATATAAACTACAAGTGAGAATACAACTCTGTATATGTAGCAAGGCAATGGTTTCTTAACAAGGAATTCAAGTGCCTTTTCACCGTGATATTCCCAACCGAGAATTGTTGAGAAAGCAAAGAGGATAAGGCCAATGGTAACAATGTAAGCACCAACATCACCAAGAACACTTCTAAATGCCTCGATGGTGAGCTTTGCACCTGTTGTAAGTGGAAGTGACTCGTATTTACCGTCACTGCTAAATTTTACGTTGTTTCCGCTTTCATCCTGCCAAGTACCCTGTATTGATGTTTCGGTTGCAACAGCCTCAACACCCTTCATTTCCTTGTCAAAGGTTGTTTCGGTGTTTGTAGCAATTTTCTCTTTCTCACATGGGACATAATTTGTGGTGTTGCCCTGGCTGTCAGTAAGAGAAAATCCGTCATCAGTTAGTGCATAAGCATAAACTGTGTCTGCAAAATCACTGTCCGAACCAACATCATGAGCAGTAATTGTTATCTGGTTGTTTTCAATAATATATTTACCGTCCATAGCGGCATTTGTTGTGCCAAGAACACCGGAAGATGCAATTGCAAGACCAGTGATTGTACAAACAACAATAGTGTCAAGGAATGTACCGCACATATTGATGTAGCCCTGACGGATGTGGTTGTCTGTGTGAGCAGCAGCTGCTGTGATAGCAGCAGAACCCATACCGGCCTCGTTACTGAACACACCTCTTCCAACACCGTAGCGGATGGAATTCATAATTGTTGCAGTAAGTGTACCGGCAATACCACCGGCAACAGATTTGCCTGAAAAAGCCATTAGGAAAATATTCTTAAGACCCTCTGGAATACCGGAGATGTTACCGAAAATAACAATAAGACCGGCGATGATGTAGAATATAGCCATTGCAGGAACAAGAATACTGGAAACCTTAGAGATAGTCTTGATTCCTCCAAGGATAATCAAAAGGGCAAATACTGTAAGAATTAAGCCTGTAACCCAAGTAGGAACAGAGAATGTTGTGTCGATAGCGTCAGAAATTGAGTTTGCTTGTGTCAGGTTACCTATACCAAAGGAGGCGATAACAGCAAATACTGCAAACAAAACTGCAAGTATTTTGCCCGGAAGCTTGTCTTTAAATGCCGCCTTGATTGAATACATAGGACCGCCCAGCATTTCTCCTCTGTCGTTTACAACACGATACTTGATTGCCAATGCGCATTCTGAGAATTTGCTGGTGATACCAAAAGCTGCGGAAATCCACATCCAAACAAGTGCTCCCGGTCCGCCGGCAACCATAGCTGTGGCAACACCAACGATGTTACCTGTACCAATAGTAGCCGCAAGAGCTGTCATAAGAGCAGCGAAAGGAGAAACATCACCTTTACCGCCATCTTTGAGTGTTCGTGACTCCTTGCTCATAAGTTTCTTAAGGGAATAGAACAGATTTCTCCAAGGCAAAAAATTCAGCCTGAATGTAAGAAAAATGCCTGTTCCTACAAGAAGAATGAGCATTACAGGACCCCACACAGCAGAGTCAATGCTGTCTAGAACATCCTGCAGAGATTTTAGAAAATTGTCCAATTTTTTCAACTCCTCATTTTTGTGTAGTTACAAGAAAAGGCAGCACACCCTTGTGTACTACCTTGTACTGCTACATTATATACTATTTTACACTTTAATGCAATAAAGTTCAACAAATTTTTATATTTTTAAAATTACCGAAAAAAATAACTATAAAAATAGGATAAATCAAGGCGGTGTTCATACAATATCTATGTGATGAATATGGAAATATGTAATAAAAATTTGAATTTACAACGACTATATGATAAAATCATTGATATGAAAAAGCAAATTGTGCCAAGGTATGCCTATTTGCCGATAGTCACCTGTCTTGTTTGGAATGTCCTTGCATACAACATCAGCAGACTATTTACAAATACGCTTCCCCATTATGATTTATCACTGAAAATTGACGAGCTGATTCCCTATGTTCCGTCATTTATATTTATCTATGTACTGTCTTATCCCCTTTGGATTTTAGGCTTTTGGATGTTTGCCAGAGAAAGCAGGAAGTTTTGTAACGAAATTTTCGCTGCAGAGTTTGTCAGCAAGACAATCTGCCTTATTTTCTATGTGCTTTTGCCAACCACTATGGAAAGGGCTGACCTTTCAGGGGACGGAGTGTTTAACTGGATGACAAGTGTGGTTTACAGCACCGACCAGCCCAACAATCTGTTTCCCTCCATACATTGTATGGAAAGCTGGCTGTGCTTTATAGGTTCGTTAAGGTGCAAGAAAAGCCACAAGGGATATTCTGTTGTTTGGTTTTTCCTTGCAATACTAATCTGCTGTTCTACAGTTTTTGTAAAACAGCATGTATTTGTGGATATTTTCGGAGGAATACTCACAGCAGAGGCAGGACTTTTCATATCACGAAAATTCAATGTAGGTAGGATGTACGACGCTGTCCGTCTGCCCTTTGCAAAGGCAAGACGAATTAAAGCAAAAGATAAAAGAAATAATGCATCATTGTAAAAGAGAATTATTAGGTATTAATATAAGATAGGGCTTTTTATAAAGCCTTATTTTATTGTATTTTAACAGTATATATAGTATAATTATTCCATAATAACTATGGGACAAAACAGAAAGGTATGGTCATATATATGAAAAAGACAGTTTTAAGGAATTACGCAAAATTAATTGCACAAAAGGGTATAAATGTTCAAAAGGGTCAGGAGGTTTGCATTACTTCTGAGCTTGACCAGCCTGAATTTGTAAAAATTCTTGTAGAGGAGTGCTACCGTGCAGGGGCTGGCAAGGTTATTGTTGACTGGTGCTATCAACCACTTACAAAGCTGAATGTCCGTTGGCAAAAGGAAAAGGTGCTTTCTAAAGTTGAAGAGTGGGAAAAGGCAAGACTTCAGCACAAGGTTGATGTTCTACCGGCACTTATTTACCTTGAAAGCGAAGACCCTGACGGACTAAAGGGCGTAAATATGAACAAGCTTGTTAAGGCACAACAGGCTAAAAGGAAAGTTTCTAAGCCATACCGTGACCAAATGGACAACAAATACCAGTGGTGTATTGCCGCAGTTCCCGGTGCTGAATGGGCAAAAAAGGTGTTCCCAAATGAGAGAAAAAGCAAGGCAATAGAAAAGCTGTGGGAGGCTATCCTGTACACCTCAAGGGCAACAGGCGACCCTATTTCAAATTGGGAGAAACACAACAGGGATTTAAGTGAAAGATGTAAATTCCTCAATTCATTGGGTATTGAAACCCTTGAATATAAATCCTCAAACGGAACAGATTTTAAGGTTGGAATGATAGAAACAGCAAAGTTCCTTGGTGGAAGTGAAAAGACCTTAGGAACAAATGTTGAGTTTAATGCAAATATTCCGTCAGAAGAAATCTTTATCACCCCACAAAAGGGCAAAGCAGAGGGGATAGTTTATTCCTCAAAGCCACTTTCCTACCAAGGACAGATGATAGAGAACTTTTCCGTAAGGTTTGAAAAGGGAAAGGCGGTTGAAGTTAAAGCAGAGAAGAACGAAGAACTTTTAAAATCAATTATAGAGATGGACGAAAATTCCGCTTACCTTGGTGAGGTTGCCCTTGTGCCATACGATTCACCGATTCGCAACAGCGGAATACTTTTCTACAACACATTGTTTGATGAAAATGCCGCCTGCCACCTTGCATTTGGCGAGGGATTTACAAACTGCCTTGAGGATTACGACAGCCTTACTCTTGAAGAATGTCGCAACCGTGGTATAAATGACAGCCTTATTCATGTTGACTTTATGATAGGCACAGAGGACCTTAACATTACCGCAGTAACCCGGAAGGGCGAGAGGGTTGAAATCTTCAAAAACGGTAATTGGGCATTTTGATTTAAATAAAGAGGTTTTACAATGCTAAAGATTATTTTGTTAGCATTAATAATTGTCATTGCAGCTTTTGTTGTCTGTGGTCTTTTTACAAGAAAGCTCAGGGCCACACACTATGAGCTTAACAGCAAAAAAATAAAGGGCGAAATTTCCGCAGTTTTTATTTCTGACTTTCACAACTGCGGAAATATCAAAAGAATTGTAAATCTGGTTGATGAATATTCCCCCGATTTGGTGCTTTTCGGCGGTGACCTTGCCGACCGTATAAGTCAGGACAAAAAGTCACTTAAACTGGCTGAAAATCTTTCAAAGAATTATAAGTGCTATTTTGCACCGGGTAACCACGAATATCACCTGCCATCCCCTGAAGAATTCTTTGAAAAACTAAAAAATATGGGTATCACAGTCCTTGAAGAGCAGATTTGTACTGTTATGGTTAATGGCAACAAAATACAAATCTGCGGTGTGTATGATGGGGAAAAGCTGTCCTCCTACGGTGACAAAACCCAATTGCAAACTGTAAGTGATAATTCTAACAAAGAATTATATAGAATACTCCTTGCTCATTTTCCAATGTATGTGAAAAGCTATCTTCGCCGAGGCTTTGACCTGATTTTGTCAGGTCACGAACACGGTGGAATTGTGGGTATTCCCAAAAGAAATAAGAACGAAAACAAGGGACTAATAGGTCACAGCGGTTTTTTTCCAAAATTTTCGGGAGGTGAATATTCCTCTCGCCACTGTACAATGATAGTTAGTCGTGGGGTATCTTCAATGCCCTACAACCTGATTATTCCACGATTTTTCAACAGACCGGAGCTTGTCACCATCAGCATAAAAGGAACAGATAAAAATGGATAGAACAGAAATTAGAAATTTTGCAATATACGCAAGAAACAAGCTTATAGAGGATATAAAAACTTCCCTCTTGCAAATCGGAGTTACTAAAAAGGGACTGACTTCCTATGACGGGCATCTTAACCACAATCAAAGGAAAACAAGAAGTATCTTTGACTCGTTGATAAAAAGTCAAGGTGGGGAATATTCTTCTGCCTATGACACAACTGTTGAGGATGTAGCCTACAACTGGTTTACAAGGATTGTTGCCCTCAGATATATGGATTTAAACAACATCATACCTGTGGAGAACAGTATTTTTCCCAATAATAAAGGTGAAGAACCAACCCTTTTGGCGGTTAAAGATTTTTCTATACTCAACTTTACAGAGGAGGAAAAAGAAGTTTCAGAAAATTACCGCAAAAAGGGTGATGATGACCTCTTTTACACCTTTATCTTTGTTAAGCTAAGTAACTATGTAAGCAAAATTTTGGGGATTTTCCCCGACGATATGGAGGGATGTAACATTCCTCTTTTTGTGCTGTCCTATAAAAATGATGGACTAATCACCCGACTTTGCAGTATTGATGAAAGCAACTTTACAAATGGTGTAGAGATTATGGGATGGTTTCACCAGTACTACAACACAGATGTTTTTAACAGGCTGTACGACGGTGATATGTCCAAGAAGAAAATAGAGTCAAAGTACCTCCCTGTTGCCACCCAGCTTTATACCCCCGACGGGGTTGTTAAGTATATGGTGGAGAATACCTTGGGCAGAGTTTGGATTGACCACCTTATTGGTATGGGAAAGACCGAAAAGGCAAAAATTCTCCTTGAAAACTGGGTTTATTACATACCCGACACCGATGAAGACAGCGTTGAGCTTTTTGAAATAAGGCAGAAAAAGAGGGATATTACACCACAGAGCATAACCTTTATTGACCCCTGTATGGGGAGTGGCCACATACTTGTGTATGCCTTTGAAATTCTTATGCAGATATATATGTCAGAGGGTTATTCCAAAGAGGACGCACCTTTAATTATACTAAAAAACAATCTATTTGGACTTGATATTGACGATAGAGCCTGTTATCTTTCTCGTTTTGCCTTGATGATGAAAGCATATCAGTATGACAAAAGCATACTAAATAGGGCAAAGGAGATAAATCTCTTTGCAGTACAAGAGAGCAACAGTTTTACATATCTAAGAGAAACAAGGGACTTTTTTGCAAAGGGCAACGACAGACTTCTTGAAGAATTTGAATACCTTGTGTCGGGATTTTATAATGCCAAGGAATACGGAAGTCTGCTGAATTTGCGTAAGGTGGATTTTCCTGCCCTTGACAAGAGAATAACGGAAATTTATGCTATTACTTCAAATAATGAGCAGGAAGAATTGTTAAAAAAAGAAATCATAGAAAAGTTTGTACCACTTGTTAATCAGGCAAGGGTGATGACAAACCACTATGATGTTGTTGTGACAAACCCGCCATACCTCAACAGCTCACGAATGAGCAAAAACCTTTCCGACTATGTAAACAGGGAATACAGTATTGCAAAGAACGACCTTGCGTCTGTGTTTATCCAAAAGGCAACAGGCGTGCTGACAAAGGACGACGGAATGGTTGCAATGATTACCACTGTTTCCTGGATGTATCTGAAAAGCTTTGAAAAGTTCAGGAAATATCTGCTCCACACCTTCCAGCTAAATTCCATTGTGGACTTTGGCACAGAGCTTTTTGAGGGGAAAATCGGTCATCTCCCTGTTGTAACTTGGACAAGCAGAAAGCACATGCCATTTCAAAAAATTCACTCTGTTCGCCTTGCAGAGTACAATTACAGTAAAAGAAGTGAAAAGCAACAGCAGTTCTTTAACCCTGAAAACCACTTTTTTGCCCATCAAATGGACTTTGCCAAAATCCCGGGCGAGCCTGTTGCCTACTGGCTTGGTGACAGCTTTATAAAGGCATTTGAGCAGGGCAGAACCCTTGGGGAACTGTCCGTTGTGCGAAACGGTATGAAAACAGGCGACAACAAAAGGTTTCTCCGCCTTTGGTGGGAGGTTGACGGTGACTCTGTAAACTATACTGCAAAAAGTGCAACAG
>JAXESA010000204.1:0-2318 GCA_034116205.1 Ruminococcus sp.
TTTGCCGTAATCAAAAGTGTTTACAAGGATAAAGATGATGAAGGCTTTGCAAAGGATACGGAACTCATAATTGCCACTGTAAGGTGTTACAGAGAAGGCAGACACGGTTCAAAAAGATGGCTTAATCTATCTGCTTTTACTGATGCAACCGATTTATTTCGATTTCGTGTTATGCCGGACATTGCTATAACAACTGATTATGTAATTGATTATGAGGGTGAACGATTTAAAATAATCTCTGTTGAAAATGTAAAAGGCAGAGGTATGTATATTGAAGTACTTGCAAAAAAGGTGGAGGGTGCTGTTGGCTAAGGTGCAAATGATGATGCCTGATGATTTTTTGAAAAGGTTATCTAAACTGGAAAAGCATACTGACGAAATAACTGAGGTTGTTTTAAAGGAGGGTGCAAAGGTTGTGTTTTCTACCTTTAAATCAAGTCTGAATGAGGTTATTGGCAAGGACTTAAAGTACAAGTCAAGGTCAACAGGTCAGCTTGTATCATCTTTGGGTATTTCAAAACCTTTGATGGATAGAAATGGGGATTTTAATATAAAAATAGGCTTTGCTGAACCTCGTGACGGAAATGAAAGCAACGCAAAAATTGCCACTGTCATTGAGTACGGAAAGCAAGGTCAACCGCCAAAGCCCTTTTTAAAGCAGACAAAGAAAAGGTCAAAGAAACCGGCACAGGAGGCTATGATTAAGAAATTTGAGGAGGAAACAAAGAAACTATGAGTATGTTATCAGATATTAAAGAAATTCTCTTACCCCTTAATATTTCTATGGAAACAGGTGTATTTACCGATAAAGCACCGGACAGATATATCGTAGTTACCCCTATTGAAGAGTTTTACGATGTCTTTGCAGACAACAAGCCACTGATTGATGTTCACGAGGTAAGAATTTCAATATATACAAAAGGCAATTATTCAAAGCTGAAAAACGATATCGTAAATGCTTTCTTAAAATCTGAATACACAATCACAAATCGACAATATATAGGTTATGAAACCGACACAGGCTATCATCACTACAACATTGATGTAGCTAACTATTATGAAATGGAGGAACTTTAATGGCAACAATAGGTCTTGATAAACTATACTATGCCCCTATTACAGAGGATGAAAACGGTGAAGAAACATACGGCACTCCGGTACAACTTGCAAAGGCAATTTCGGCAGAGCTATCAGTAGAACTTGCCGAGGCAACCTTATATGCAGATGACGGTGCGTCAGAGGTTGTAAAGGAATTTAAGTCCGGCACATTGTCACTTGGTGTGGACGATATTGGCCCTTCTGTTGCATCGGATCTGTCCGGTGTAACAATAGATAAAAACAATGTCATTATCGCATCAAGCGAAGACGCAACATCTCCGGTGGCTATTGGCTTTAGGGCGAAAAAGTCAAACGGAAAGTACAAGTACTTTTGGCTTTATCGTGTAAAATTCGGTATTCCGGCATCAAGCCTTGCCACAAAGGGTGATAGCATTACATTCTCTACCCCAACTATTGAGGGAACCATTATGAGAAGAAACAAACCGGACGGAAAGAATAATCACCCATGGAAGGCAGAGGTTACAGAGAGCGACACAGGAGTTGAAACATCTGTAATTACAAACTGGTACAGCAAAGTGTATGAGCCTGTTTATTCAGCAGGTTAATAACGGAGGTAAGCTATGGACAACGAAAGAAGTACAAGAATTAAAATCGGTGAAAATGAATACAGCCTTATCTTAACTACAAAAGCAACAAAAGAGATTGCCGGAAGATACGGTGGTCTTGAAAACCTCGGTGACAAGCTGATGAAAAGTGAAAACTTTGAGGAGGCTTTAGGTGAGATAGTTTGGCTTATAACTCTCCTTGCAAATCAAAGTGTTCTCATTCACAACCTAAAAAACAAGGACAATAAAAAGGAACTCCTCACCGAAGAAATGGTGGAACTGCTGACCTCTCCACACGAACTGACAAAGTACAAGGACAGTATCACAGAGGCACTCTTTAGAGGAACAAAAAGGAATATAGAAAGTGAGCCTGACACAAAAAACACAGTGGTCGAGTAAGTGACGAAGAGTTATTTACTCGACTTCTCTATTATGGCATAAGTCAACTTCACCTAACTATTGACGAGGTGTGGCTTATGCCTTTTGGACTGCTCCTTGACCTTTGGGAATGCCACAAACAGTTTAACGGCCTTGCAAAGCCGAAAAGAGATTTGACGATTGTTGATGTTATTCAGTTTGGGATTTGATTATTCTGAAAAGGATTGAGATTTATTAATCGGTATGATATAATTAGCTCATTGATAAATCGTAATT
>JAXESA010000205.1:0-4063 GCA_034116205.1 Ruminococcus sp.
GCCAAAGGTCACACAGCAATGTGTGGCCTTTTGGCGTTTATACTGATGCCAATGTTTCACGTGAAACATTAATAACCTAAATGTGCAACAAATATTCAAAAAAATTTATATTTCACTACAAATACCTTTAATTTTTATCCTGTTTATGATATAATTTGAAAAGAAAAAAGAGAAAATTATAGTATAGGAGAAAAAATGGCAAAGGTTATAGCAGTTGCAAACCAAAAAGGAGGAGTGGGCAAAACCACCACAGCAGTAAACCTTGCTGCCTCTTTGGGTTTGTATAACAAGAAGGTACTTTTAATTGACATTGACCCCCAGGGTAACTCCACAAGTGGTTTGGGTGTTGACAGAAGAAATGTAAAGAACAGCACCTACACAATGCTTACCGAAGGTATCACAGCAGACAAATGTATGATACAGACGGAGTTTCAGGGACTTTATCTTCTGCCCAGCGACATAAATCTTGCCGGTGCAGAACTTGAAATTGCAGATTATCCCCACAGGGAATCTATTCTGAAAAATGCTGTTGTGCCTGTTAAAGGGGATTTTGACTACATTATTATTGATTGCCCTCCATCTTTAGGGGTAATTACAACAAATGCCCTTACCTTGGCAGACACAATTTTGGTGCCAATTCAATGCGAATACTACGCACTTGAAGGACTTAGTCAGCTTATGGCAACCGTAAGACGGGTCAAGAGAATGTACAACTCTCGACTTGACATTGAGGGTGTGTTGCTCACTATGTACGATGGCAGACTAAATTTAACACAGCAGGTTGTGGCTGAGGTTAAAAAATTCTTCCCAAAGAAGGTTTTTGCCACAGTTGTTCCAAGGGGCGTAAGGCTTTCGGAGGCCCCGTCCTTTGGAATGCCCTGTTACTACTTTGACAAAAGGTGCAAGGGTACAGAAGCATATCTTTCCCTTGCAACAGAAATAATCAGAAAGGAGCTTTCATATGGCTAAAAAAGGCGGACTTGGAAAGGGTCTTTCCGCAATATTTATGGAAAACGAAAGTGAAGACCAGAACAGTACGGTCACTCTGAAAATCTCTGAAATAGAGCCAAATAAAGACCAGCCCAGAACAGATTTTGACGAAAAGGCTTTGTCTGAACTTGCAGAGAGTATCGCTCTTCACGGAGTTTTGCAACCTCTACTAGTAAGGCCACTTGTTTACGGCGGTTATCAGATTGTAGCCGGCGAAAGGCGATACCGTGCATCAAGAATGGCAGGACTTACAGAAGTTCCTGTTGTAATTCGTGAGCTTGACGATAAAGAAACAATGGAGCTTGCCCTTATAGAAAATCTCCAAAGAGAAAACCTTACACCCATTGAAGAGGCAAAGGGCTACAAAACTTTGATGGACATCTACGGCTTTACTCAAGAACAGGTTTCCTCATCAGTTGGCAAAAGCCGTTCCGCAGTTGCAAATTCATTAAGACTTCTCAATTTGCCGGAGGAAATAATTGAACTGCTTTCCCAAGGGAAAATTACAGGCGGTCACGCAAGGGCATTGCTTCCCCTTGACAATAAAGAGGAAATGATAGAAATTTCCCGGGAAATTATGGACAAGGATTTGTCGGTAAGACAGACAGAAAAGCTGACCCAAAAGGCAAAAAAAGGGGAGAAAGCCCCTCAAAAAAGAGAAGAAAAATCAAACTTTCTAAAGGAAGTAGAGCTTGCCCTGACGGAAAACCTTTGCAGAAAAATTTCTGTTACTAAAAAAGGTGATGGGGGAGTTCTTTCAATAGAATTCTTCAGCCAAGAGGATTTAACAGATTTGGCAAATAAATTAGAGGAAAAGGAATAATTAAGATGATTGATATTAAGTTTTTAAGAGAAAACCCTGATGTAGTTAAACAGAACATTAAAAATAAATTTCAGGACAGCAAGCTGCCCCTTGTTGATGAGGTAATCGAGTTTGACAAAAAGTCAAGAGCAGTTAAGCAGGAGGCTGACTCTCTTAGAGCCGACCGCAACAAGTACAGCAAGCAGATTGGCGCTTTGTACGGACAGGGCAAAAGGGAAGAAGCCGAGGAAATGAAAAAGCTTGTTACACAGCAGGGTGAAAGACTTGCAGAGCTTGAAAAACAGGAAACAGAGTTACAGGAAGAAGTAACAAAGAGAATGATGATTATACCAAACATCATTGACCCATCTGTTCCAATCGGCAAGGACGACAGCGAAAATGTTGAGGTTCAGCGTTACGGCGAGCCTGTTGTGCCTGACTTTGAAGTGCCATACCACACAGATATTATGGAAAGCTTTGACGGCATTGACCTTGACTCCGCAAGACGAGTTGCAGGTAACGGTTTCTACTATCTGATGGGTGATATTGCAAGACTCCACAGTGCAGTAATTTCCTACGCAAGGGACTTTATGATTGACAGAGGATTTACCTACTGCGTACCGCCTTTTATGATTCGTTCAGATGTTGTAACAGGTGTTATGAGCTTTGCAGAAATGGACGCTATGATGTACAAAATTGAGGGTGAGGACCTTTACCTTATCGGTACATCAGAACACTCTATGATTGGTAAGTTTAAAGACCAAATGCTAAAGGAAGAAAATCTCCCATACACACTCACCTCATATTCACCTTGCTTTAGAAAGGAAAAAGGCGCTCACGGAATAGAGGAGAGGGGAGTTTACCGTATTCACCAGTTTGAAAAGCAGGAAATGATTGTTGTCTGCAAGCCTGAGGAGAGTATGGAGTGGTACGACAAGCTGTGGCAAAACACAGTTGACTTGTTCCGTTCAATGGATATTCCTGTAAGAACACTTGAATGTTGTTCCGGCGACCTTGCAGACCTAAAGGTTAAGTCCGTTGATGTTGAGGCTTGGTCACCAAGACAGAAAAAGTACTTTGAGGTTGGCTCCTGCTCAACATTAGGTGACGCACAGGCAAGAAGGCTAAAAATCCGTGTAACAGGCAAAGACGGAAAATACTTTGCCCACACACTTAACAACACAGTAGTTGCCCCACCAAGAATGTTGATTGCATTTTTGGAAAACAACCTGAATGCCGACGGAACAGTAAGCATCCCAGAGGCTCTCCGTCCATATATGGGTGGCAAGGACAAGCTTGTTCCTAAGAAGTAATTTAATTTAAATATTGACAATTTGTTATAAAAAGAAACTCGAAGTTTAGCGAACTTCGAGTTTTTTCAAAAGTTAAAAGGATTACTGTTGCAGATATTGTTGGTTTATGTTATAATGCGTAGCGGAATAAGGTATGCCTTAACGGTAGGCGGTTAGCCCTTTGATGTTTCAAGGGGTGTAATCCCCCTTGAAATATAAGGGGGTGATGCTAATGGAACAGGAAACATTTATCATAATTCTTATGGTGCTTGTGATAGGGTACATTTTAAGCATAAAAAAATAACCGCCCCTACACCAAAGTTGCGGTTATTTTTTTAATTACAACATAGGTTAACCGTCTATAACGGTGTACCTTATTTCACTTATATTGTACCATTATTCATTTTTTTGTCAATACCTAATTTAACTGTATGAGAAAATAGTTCTCGTGCAGTTTTTTTATTTACAGTATCTTATTTAAGTGATTCAATAGCGGCATTGATAAGGGCAATTTTTTCCCTTTCTTTTTC
Source organism: Ruminococcus sp. (assembly GCA_034116205.1). Taxonomy (GTDB): domain Bacteria; phylum Bacillota; class Clostridia; order Oscillospirales; family Acutalibacteraceae; genus Ruminococcoides. The sequence goes on from JAXESA010000205.1 coordinate 3,615, forward strand.
AGCCTGTGATTTGATTTTCTCAATAACCTTTTCAGGGGCTTTTGACATAAAGCCGGGGTTGTTCAGCTTGCCCTCGTCCTGTGCAAGCATTTTTTGAACCTGTTTCAGTTCCTTGTTAAGTCTTGCAAGCTCTGCCTCTTTGTCAACAAGCTCTTCCATAGGGATGTAAATCTTTGCGTCACCTGTAACAACGGTAACTGCGCCATCAATTTCAAATGCGTCGCCGATTTCAACACCGCTTGCAGAGGCAAGCTTTTCAAAGAATTTTACTCCCTGGCTAAAGGTATCAGGTGTTGAGGTTGCAATAAACAGCTTTGCTTTCTTTGAAGGAGGAACATTCATCTCGTTCCTTTGTGTACGAATGGCTGTAATTGCCTCCATTACCTTTTTCATATCCTGTGCCTCATTTGGGAAGTTAAGGCTTTCGTCATATTCAGGATATTTTTCAA
>JAXESA010000206.1:0-7585 GCA_034116205.1 Ruminococcus sp.
CGTTTAGGTTAAGAACCTTTGTGATAGCAGCTGTAAGTGTAGTTTTACCATGGTCAACGTGACCGATAGTACCAATGTTTACATGTGGCTTATTTCTTTCAAACTTTTCTCTTGCCATTTTTATAATCCTCCTTAGATTAATAATCTTGGTTGTTTTTATTCTATCAATTTTTTTACAAAATTGCAATAGGTTTTACTGAATAATTCAGTATTTTAGATGATTTATCAGGGAGTCCCCTAATTAGTCATCAGACTTTTTACGCTTTGACATAATGTCTTCAGCAATAGACTTTGGAACTTCCTGATATGTGTCAGGTTCCATTACATACTGACCACGACCCTGTGTCTTGGAACGCATATCAGTTGCATAACCGAACATTTCAGAAAGTGGAACATGAGAGTTGATACGCTGTGCGTTACCAACAGCCTCCATACCCTGAATCTGACCACGACGGGAGTTAAGGTCACCGATAACATCACCCATATACTCCTCAGGAACAATAACTGTAACCTTCATAAGTGGTTCAAGAAGAACAGGGTCAGCCTTCTTCATTGCTTCCTTAAATGCCATAGAACCGGCAATCTTAAATGCCATTTCAGATGAGTCAACTTCGTGGTAAGAACCATCGTAAAGCTCAACCTTACAGTCAACAACATTGTAGTTGGCAAGTACACCGGAGAGCATTGCGCCCTGGATACCTTGGTCAACAGCAGGGATGTATTCCTTAGGAATAGCACCACCCACAATGGAGTTAACAAACTCGTAGCCCTTGCCTGGGTTTGGTGAAACACGAATCTTAACATGACCGTACTGACCTTTACCACCGGACTGACGAGCATATTTCATATCAACATCGGCATCCTTACGGATTGTTTCCTTATATGCAACCTGTGGAGCACCAATGTTAGCCTCTACCTTAAATTCACGGAGAAGTCTGTCAACGATAATTTCAAGGTGAAGCTCACCCATACCGGCAATGATTGTCTGACCGGTTTCTTCATCTGTGTAAGCCTTGAATGTTGGGTCTTCTTCTGCAAGCTTTGCAAGAGCAATACCCATCTTTTCCTGACCTGCTTTTGTCTTAGGTTCAATAGCAACCCTGATAACAGGCTCTGGGAATTCCATAGACTCAAGGATGATTGGGTGCTTTTCGTCGCAAAGTGTATCACCTGTTGTTGTGTTCTTGAGACCAACAGCAGCGGCAATATCACCGGAATAAACTGTGTCAATATCTTTTCTGTTGTTTGCGTGCATCTGAAGGATACGACCAAGTCTTTCGTTCTTATCCTTAGAAGCATTGTAAACAGTCTGGCCTGCGTTAACTACGCCGGAATATACTCTGAAGAAGCAGAGCTTACCAACATATGGGTCAGTTGCAATCTTAAATGCAAGAGCTGCAAATGGCTCATCGTCGGAAGAATGTCTTTCGTCCTCTTCCTCTGTGTCTGGGTTGATACCCTTGATAGCAGGGATGTCAACCGGTGCAGGCATATAGTCAACAATGGCGTCAAGCAAGAGCTGAACACCCTTGTTACGGTAAGAAGTACCGCAAGTAACAGGAACCATATCGTTAGCAATGGTTGCCTTACGAATAGTAGATTTGATTTCCTCTACTGTAAGCTCCTCGCCCTCAAAATATTTTTCCATAAGAGCGTCGTCCTGCTCGGCAACAGCGTCAATGAGCTGTTCACGATACTTTTCAGCAATTTCCTTCATATCCTCAGGAATTTCTTCCTCTCTGATGTCCTTGCCAAGGTCGTCATAGTAAACCTCTGCCTTCATAGTAACAAGGTCAATGATTCCCTTAAACTCGTCCTCAGCACCGATAGGAAGCTGAATTGGAACTGCATTACAGTTGAGTCTTTCCTTCATCATTTCAACAACTCTGTAGAAGTCTGCACCCATAATGTCCATCTTGTTGACATAAGCCATTCTTGGAACCTTATAGGTATCAGCCTGTCTCCAAACTGTTTCAGACTGTGGCTCAACACCGCCCTTAGCACAGAGAACTGTAACTGAACCGTCGAGGACACGAAGTGAACGCTCAACCTCAGCTGTAAAGTCAACGTGGCCGGGTGTGTCGATGATGTTGATACGATGCTTTTTCCAGAAGCATGTTGTAGCAGCAGATGTGATTGTTACGCCACGCTCCTGCTCCTGAACCATCCAGTCCATGGTAGCTGCGCCTTCATGAACTTCACCAATCTTGTGATTGATTCCGGTATAGTACAGGATTCTTTCGGTAGTAGTAGTTTTACCGGCGTCAATGTGAGCCATGATACCGATATTTCTTGTCATTTCAAGTGAGACCTGTCTAGCCATAATTATCCTCCTTTATTTAGTATTTTTGCTAAGCGACTTTCAAATTACCATCTGTAATGTGCGAAAGCCTTGTTAGCTTCTGCCATCTTGTGAGTGTCTTCACGCTTCTTGAATGCACCACCTGTGCTGTTGATGGCGTCGAGGATTTCACCGGCAAGTCTTTCCTTCATTGTTCTTTCAGAACGATTTCTGGAATATGCTGTAATCCAGCGAAGACCGAGTGTCTGTCTTCTTTCCGGTCTAACTTCCATTGGAACCTGATAAGTAGCACCACCTACACGGCGAGCCTTAACTTCGAGAACCGGCATAACATTTTCCATAGCAGCCTCAAAGGTTTCCAGTGGATCCTTACCTGTCTTTTCCTGAATGATGTCGAATGCACCGTAAACGATTTTCTGTGCAACACCCTTTTTACCATCAAGCATAATGTTGTTGATGAGACGGGTAACTAACTTTGAATTATACATTGGGTCTGGCAAAACATCACGTTTTGCGATTGAGCCTCTTCTTGGCACTTTACTTCCCTCCTTCACAATATTTGAGATATCATAGGTACTCGAAAGCGACAAACTCCCGTACTGCCAACAGAGACTATATACTATATATAAAGCTCTGCATATGCAGTAACTAATAAACTTTTTAACGGTTATTTGTCAATTCCTTATTTACCTGCTTTTGGGCGCTTTGCGCCATACTTTGAACGAGCCTGATTTCTGTTAGCAACGCCCTGAGCATCAAGTGTGCCACGAACGATATGGTAACGTACACCAGGAAGGTCCTTTACACGGCCACCACGAATAAGAACAACGGAGTGTTCCTGAAGATTGTGACCTACGCCAGGGATATAGGAACTAACCTCAATACCGTTAGAAAGTCTTACTCTGGCAATCTTTCTCAGAGCTGAGTTAGGCTTCTTAGGTGTAGCTGTTGACACTTTAGTACATACGCCTCTCTTCTGTGGGGAAGCATTGTTTGTAGCAACTCTCTTCTGTGAGTTCCAACCCTTTAAGAGAGCAGGTGCCTTTGCCTTCTTTTCAGTAACTTCTCTACCCTTGCGAACAAGCTGGTTAAATGTTGGCATTATTTTCCTCCTTCTTTAGTTATTTCGGTTTTACCGATATTCCCTTTTGGGAAAGCTGAAATGGTCGTCCAAATAGACGCAACTATCCCATTCCACGCTTTTTCAATTCTATCACAACAGTTACAACTTTGTCAACAATTATTTTTACATTTTCACAAGGATTTTACGGGATTTTTTCTAATTTTCTCAGTTTTATTAATTATTTTCAAAGGCTAATCTAACAACCTCTGTTAAGTTGATGTTTCTTTCTAAAATTTTGCCCATAAGTACAAAAAATCCGCCGGAATAATCCAACGGATTTTTGTTTATATTGGGTATATTAATCAAACTGCTGTGTTGGCTGTGGCTGGATGTAATTTTCCTCCAACTCAACACCGTTATATTTGTGCATACCTGTACCTGCTGGAATAAGCTTACCGATGATAACATTTTCTTTAAGACCAACAAGTGGGTCAACCTTACCCTTAATTGCAGCGTCTGTAAGAACTCTTGTTGTTTCCTGGAATGATGCTGCGGAAAGGAAGGAATCTGTTGCAAGGGCTGCCTTGGTAATACCAAGGAGAAGCTGTGTGTAGGTAGCCTTTTTAAGACCCTCTTCACCGTTGTCGATTCTCTCTTGTATCTTCTTATTCTCGTAGATAACCTCGTTGCGGTCGTAGTTCTGACCGGCTAAGAAGTCTGTGGAGCCTGCGTCCTCAACCTTAACCTTCTTCATCATCTGACGAACGATAACCTCGATGTGCTTATCGTTGATGTCAACACCCTGTAAGCGGTATGTTGACTGAACCTCAGAAATAAGGTAGTCCTGAACAGCCTTTGGTCCAAGAATTTCAAGAATATCGGCAGGGTTAACTGCACCGTCGGTAATCTTGTCACCGGCATTGATAACTTGACCCTCCTCAACCTTAACTCGGAATCCGAAAGGAATGAGGTACTGTCTTTCTTCACCTGTTTCCTTGTTGTAGATAACTGCGTGACGGTTATTTTTGATTTCCTCAAATCTAACCTCACCATCAATCTCGGAAATAATAGCAAGTAACTTAGGCTTACGAGCTTCAAAGAGTTCTTCAACTCTTGGAAGACCCTGTGTGATATCTTCTGCAGAAGCAACACCACCTGTATGGAAGGTTCTCATTGTAAGCTGAGTACCGGGTTCACCGATGGACTGAGCTGCGATAATACCAACAGCTTCACCAACAGTAACAGGCTGACCGTTTGCAAGGTTGGAGCCGTAGCACTTCTTACAAACGCCGTGCTTAGCGTGACAGCCAAGGATACTTCTGATTTCAATCTTTTCTACACCGGAGTTAACAATGATGTCAGCCTCGTCCTCGCCCATCATCTTATCTTTAGAAACAACAACATTGCCGTTCTCGTCACAGAAATCATGAACAAGGTATCTGCCGATAAGTCTTTCCTTAAGGCCTTCAATAACATTGTTACCTGCCTTAATGTCAAAGATTTCAAGACCTTCGTCAGTTCCGCAGTCGTCCTCACGAATGATAACATCCTGAGAAACATCAACAAGTCTTCTTGTAAGGTAACCTGAGTCGGCAGTACGAAGAGCTGTATCTGCAAGACCCTTACGAGCACCACGGGAGGAAATGAAGTATTCCATAATATTCAAGCCCTCACGATAGTTAGCTCTGATTGGGATTTCAATAGTTTTACCTGATGTGTTGGCGATAAGTCCACGCATACCTGCAAGCTGACGAATCTGTGACATACTACCACGGGCACCGGAGTCAGCCATCATATAGATTGGATTGAACTTGTCAAGGTTGCCCTGGAGCTTTGCAGTAACATCATCAGTAGCCTTTTCCCAAACCTTAAGAACATCCTGATAACGTTCGTCCTCGGAACGGAAACCCATAAGGTATTCGTTGCGGATTTCATCAACCTTTGCTTCGGCATTGGCAATGATTTCACCCTTTTCAGGTGGGATTTTAGCGTCACAAACAGCAACTGTAATAGAACCTCTTGTGGAGTACTTATATCCCTGTGCCTTAATATCATCAAGCACTCTTGATGTTACATCTGTACCGTGAACTCTGATACATGCGTCAATAATATTTCCAAGTTGTTTCTTGCCAACCAAGAAGTCAACTTCAAGCTTAAATTTATTTTCTTCAATACTTCTGTCAACAAAGCCTAAATCCTGTGGGATAGGGTTATTGAAGATGATTTTACCAACGGTTGTGTCGATAATACCGTGTTCGGTTACTCCGTTGATTTCCTTGGACATTCTTACCTTAATCTTTGAGTGAAGTGTAAGAACGCCTGTCTGGTAAGCCATCATAGCCTCGTTTACATCACGGAATACCTTGCCCTCACCCTTTTCACCGTCTTTATCAAGTGTAAGGTAATAAGAACCGAGAATCATATCCTGTGTAGGAACACAAACAGGACGTCCGTCAGAAGGCTTTAAGAGGTTACCTGCTGCAAGCATAAGGAATCTTGCCTCTGCCTGTGCCTCTGCTGAAAGAGGAACATGGACAGCCATCTGGTCACCGTCAAAGTCGGCGTTATAAGCTGTACATACCAATGGATGAAGCTTAATTGCACGACCCTCAACCAGAACCGGCTCAAATGCCTGAATACCAAGTCTATGAAGTGTAGGAGCACGGTTAAGGAGAACAGGGTGACCCTTGATAACAACCTCAAGTGCGTCCCAAACCTCAGGCTTTGCTCTTTCAACAGCCTTTCTTGCGGCTTTAATATTTACAACTGCCTTTGTTTCAACAAGGCGTTTCATAACGAATGGTTTAAACAGTTCAAGAGCCATTTCCTTTGGAAGACCGCACTGGTACATCTTCAGCTCAGGACCAACAACGATAACTGAACGACCGGAATAGTCAACACGCTTACCAAGAAGGTTCTGACGGAATCTGCCCTGCTTACCCTTAAGCATATCAGAAAGTGACTTTAAGGCACGGTTGTTAGGGCCTGTAACAGGTCTGCCCTTTCGTCCGTTGTCGATAAGGGAGTCAACAGCTTCCTGAAGCATTCTCTTTTCGTTTCTGATAATGATGTCAGGAGCTTCAAGTTCAAGAAGTCTTGCAAGACGGTTATTTCTGTTAATAACTCTTCTGTAAAGGTCGTTAAGGTCGGATGTTGCAAAACGACCGCCATCCAGCTGTACCATTGGTCTAAGGTCAGGTGGAATAACCGGGATAACATCAAGAATCATCCACTCTGGTCTGTTGCCTGACTGACGGAAGGATTCAACAACCTCCAACCTCTTTAAAAGTCTGATTCTCTTCTGACCTGATGCGCCCTCAAGATCTTCGTTAATCTGGGCAGAAAGCTGATCCAAATCAATCTCGGAAAGTAATTCCTTGATTGCCTCGGCACCCATACCTGCTTTGAAGTCGTCCTCGTACTTTTCGTACAAATCTCTGTACTCGGTTTCAGAGAGAATCTGCATCTTTGTGATTTCTCTTGCGTCGCCCGGATCAATTACAATATAGGATGCAAAATAGAGAACCTGCTCCAAGGATTTTGGAGAAATATCAAGCATAAGGGAAATTCTTGAAGGAATACCCTTAAAGTACCAAATGTGAGAAACAGGGGCTGCAAGTTCAATGTGACCCATTCTTTCACGACGAACCTTGGATCTTGTAACCTCAACGCCGCATCTGTCACAAACCTTGCCCTTAAAACGGATTTTCTTGTACTTTCCGCAGTGACATTCCCAGTCCTTTGTAGGTCCGAAAATTCTTTCGCAGAAAAGACCGTCTCTCTCCGGCTTAAGTGTTCTGTAATTTATTGTTTCAGGTTTCTTTACTTCACCGTATGACCATTCTCTGATACGGTCAGGGGAGGCAAGACCTATTTTAATTGAATCAAATACATTGTTTTCCATTATAAATTGCCTCCTTCTTAAAATTCATCTGAACCGTAGTCGTCAAAATCTAACATTTCGTTAGCGTCTTCTACGATTGAACTTTCGTCAAACATATTGCCCTCTTCGGAATCCTCATCAAGAACAAAGCCGTCCATAGTGGTCATAACCTCGTCCTCTTCAAGGGTTTCGCTGTTGTCTGCAACAGGAATATCGTCGTCATCAAACTCCTGCTTAAGGTCGATTTCGTTTTGATTTTCGTCAAGAACCTTAACATCAAGAGCAAGTGACTCAAGCTCCTTGATAAGAACCTTAAAGGATTCAGGAATACCCGGAG
>JAXESA010000207.1:0-4296 GCA_034116205.1 Ruminococcus sp.
ATTCAACGGTACAGATAAAAGGAAAAAGACAGGCTATGCCGAGGTAACTCTCACCATAGACAACAAGGATCGTGTGTTGCAGTTTGACGGTGACGAGGTCGCTATTACACGAAGATACTACCGTAGCGGAGAAAGTGAATATCTGATTAACAAAGCCACAGTAAGACTGCGTGACATAAATGAGCTGTTTATGGACACAGGTCTTGGTCGTGACGGTTACTCCATGATTGGACAGGGTAAAATCGACAGCATTGTTGCCTCCAAAAGTTAAGAAAGAAGAGAAATTTTTGAGGAAGCCTCGGGAATTTCCAGATATAGATACAGAAAAACAGAAGCGGAAAGAAAACTGAAAAATACCGAAGAAAACCTTGTCAGACTTCGTGATATTGTGGGGGAACTTGAGGATAGAGTAGGACCTCTTAAAACTCAGTCCGACAAGGCAGAAAGATTTCTTTTGCTTTCAGAGGAGAAAAAGGGACTGGAGATTGCCCTTTGGCTTGAAACCCTTAATAAATCTTCTCAGGTAATAAAGGAGCAGGAGGACAAAATTGATATTCAGCGTTCTCAATATGAGGATGCCGAAAGACAGCTTTCTAACATCAATGCCGAAACTGAAATACTTTACCTAAGAAATGGTGAAATTTCATCAAAAATTGACTCAATAAGAAGAAATATCTCTCACTTTGAGTCAGAGGTCAGCAGTAACAGCGCTTTAATTTCCGTTGCAGAAAATGACATTGACCATAACGAAGAAACCATTGAAAGACTGAACAGCGAGATTGAACAGCTCGATGTTACCTTTGCAGAGGTTGAAAGCCAGATTGAAGAAAAGAAACAGCATATTGAAAATCTAAAGGTTAAAATCGAAGAGAAACAAAAGGAATATAACGAAGTTTCTAACGACCTTAATACAATCAGCATAAGTGCATCACGAAGCGGAGATAAACTCCAAGAACTTAACACAAAGCTTTCATCCCTTTCACAAAAGTCAGCGGATGCAAAGGTTGTGCTTTTGACTAGTGACTCTACTATTAGTGAACTGGAAGAGAGAATTAATTCCTTAAAAGTTAGTGAAGAAGAAAAGACTTCTGACCTTTCTTCCACAGAAGAAATGCTTGCAGATTATGAAAATAAGGGCAAAGAAACTTCTGAAAAAGTAGAGAGCATAGGCAACACTATAAGGGGTCTTGAACTTAAACTGCAAAATCTTCAAAACAAAAAGGATGACCTTAAAACAGAGGCTGATAACCTTACACTTGATTCACAGGAGCTTTTAAGAAGAGCAAATCTTCTAGAGGATTTGGAGAAAAATCTGGAGGGCTTTTCTCACAGCGTAAAGGCAGTTATGAATATGTCAAAGCAAGGTAAGCTTGGGGGTATTCACGGACCTGTTTCAAGGATAATCAATGTACCTCAGGAATATGCAGTAGCCATAGAAACTGCCCTTGGCGGTGCTATGCAAAACATAGTAACATCTAACGAGGAGGACGCAAAAAGGGCAATCAGAGCCTTAAAGGAAAACAAGGGTGGCAGGGCAACATTCTTGCCTATTGCTACTATTAAGCCAAGAACACTAAATGAAAAGGGCATTGAAGATTGCTATGGATTTGTAGGAATAGCCTCTGACCTATGTAACTGTAAGGATGAATACAAAGGAATCCTCCAGAATCTCCTTGGCAAAATTGTAATTGCAGAGGAGCTTAATTCCGCTGTTTCAATTGCTAAAAAGTACTCCTACCGTTTCAGGGTTGTTACCCTCGACGGTCAGGTTGTAAATGCCGGCGGTTCACTTACAGGTGGTTCTCTCAATAAAAGAACAGGACTTCTCTCCAGAGCAGGAGAAATCGAGAAGTACCGAAATGAGGCAAATAAACTTTCTCAAAAAGCTGATGAAGCAAGGGAAAGATTTGAAAAATGTCAGCAAGAATACGGAAAGTACGAGGCTGAACTGTTCGGCACAAGGACAGAACTTTCCAACCAACAGCAGGAGCTTATACGACTTAGAACTGAATACAAGGCTTGTCAAAATGAAGTGGATAACTTAAAAGAAACAATAAAGAATATCCACAACGAAATTGATGAGGATAATAAGAAAATCATTGATTTACAGGCTGATAAAACAAATGCAAAAACAGAATTTGACAGCCTTGAAAAAGAGATTGCAGATATTGAGAAAACTATTTCCTCAATAACAGGGGACAGGCTATCATTTACAGAACAGCGAGAAGAGCTTTCTGAAAAACTCCAAAACATCCGCCTTGAAATTGTTACATATGAAAAGGACTGCGAGGCACTTCAAAGTGAAATTCTTATTTCACAGAGCAGTAATTCCGGTCAGAGTATGCGTAAGGCAGATTTGAACAAGCAGATAGATTCTGTAAATGCAAATATTGAAATAATCAAAAAGAAAATTGAAAATTACAATAAAATCTCAAATACATATAAGGAAAAAATTCTTGAAGCTGAGGATAGCATTGAAAAGCTAAATTCCGAAAGAGATGAATTTGAGAAAAAGACAGTTAACCTTCGCCAAAAGGAAAAAGAATTAAATTCCACAAGAGAAATTTCCGGCAGAGAACTTGCCCGACTTGAAGAGCGAAAAATCAATCTTCAAAAGCAGTATGATGACATTATCGCAAAGCTTTGGGATGAGTATGAGCTTAGCAAACGACAGGCAGAGGAAATCTCCATTGAAATTGATAATGTTCAAGAGGCTAAAAAACGACTTAATGAAATCAAGTCAAGCATAAAGGGCCTTGGTTCTGTCAATGTTTCTGCAATTGAGGAGTACAAAGAGGTTTCCGAAAGGTATGAGTTCCTAAGCACACAGGTTAAGGATGTAGAAAAGTCGAAGAGCGAAATTGAAAAGCTGATTAACACCCTTACAAAGCAAATGAAAGAAGCATTTGTAGAGAGCTTTTACGAAATCAACAAGAATTTCGGCGAAACCTTTAAGGAACTTTTCGGCGGAGGTACAGCATCCCTTAAACTTGCAGATCCTGACGATATTCTCAACAGCGGTATTGACATTATTGCACAGCCGCCCGGAAAGATTGTTGTTCACCTTGAGGCTTTGTCCGGTGGCGAAAAGGCGCTTGTAGCAATAGCACTTTACTTTGCAATTATGAAGGTTCGCCCTGCTCCATTCTGCGTAATGGACGAAATCGAGGCGGCTCTTGACGATGTAAATGTTGACAGGTTTGCCTCCTATATGAGAAGACTCACAGAAAAAACACAGTTTATTCTCATCACCCACAGGCGTGGTACAATGGAAGAGGCGGATGTTCTATACGGTGTAACAATGCAGGACGAGGGTATTTCCAAACTTCTTGAACTTCGTGCATCCGAGGTTGCGTCCAAGCTTGGTATGAAAGCAAATTAATTATATAGGCAAAAGAGGTCATAATTATGGGACTATTTAAAAAGATTAAAGAGGGTTTAAAAAAGACAAGGGACAGCGTTGTTGGTCAAATTGACTCAATGCTAAAGTCCTTTACAAAAATTGACGAGGAGCTTTTTGAGGAACTTACAGAACTTCTTGTAATGGGTGATGTTGGAGTTACCACAGCGGAACAGATTACCGACGAACTCAGAGACAGAGTTAAAAAGGAAGGAATCAAAGACCCGGCAGAAATTAAGCATCTTCTTGAAGAAGTTGTTGCAGATATGCTCCGTGGTGACGAAGAACTTAAAATCAATACAAAGCCATCCATAATTCTTGTTATAGGTGTAAACGGTGTTGGAAAAACTACTACCATAGGCAAGCTTGCAAATAACCTAAGAAATCAGGGCAAGAGCGTACTTTTAGCCGCCGCCGATACCTTTAGAGCAGCTGCAATAGAACAGCTTGAGGTATGGGCAGACAGAAGCGGATGCGACATTGTGAAGCAAAATGAGGGTTCCGACCCAGCCGCCGTAATTTTTGATGCAATTTCTGCCGCTAAGGCACGAAACACAGATGTTATAATTTGCGACACTGCGGGCAGACTTCATAACAAAAAACACCTTATGGATGAGCTTGCTAAAATCGGCAGAGTTATCGACAGGGAACTTCCCAATGCAGACAAGGAATTTTTGCTTGTACTTGACGCTACAACAGGACAAAACGCTGTTAATCAGGCAGAGCAGTTCAGCAAGGCAACAGGTATCACAGGCATTGTCTTAACTAAACTTGACGGAACTGCAAAGGGCGGTGTAGTGCTTGCCATTAAGAACGGTCTGGGAATACCTGTAAAATACATCGGTGTTGGTGAACAAATTGACGATTTACAGGAATTTGTTCCCGAGGACTTTTCA
>JAXESA010000208.1:0-14726 GCA_034116205.1 Ruminococcus sp.
TGTAATTTCAACAAAACAAGTCACTTAAGTAATAAATACTTCAATGCCTAAGCATTACCTATTTTTTTATAATCCAGCAACCGATGACAGGAGTCGAAGACGAGCGTGAAGAAAACAGTCCGGTGGACTGTTTTTAGCGAGGGGATTTGATGAGTTGCTATGGCAAGATGTGTAAGTTTCAGGCGTGGTAGGTAGTTGTAATTTCAACAAAACAAGTCACTTAAGTAATAAATACTTCAATGCCTAAGCATTACCTATTTTTTTATAATCCAGCAACCGATGACAGGAGTCGAAGGCGAGCGTAAAGAAAACAGCCGGTGGACTGTTTTTAGCGAGGAGAGTTGATGAGTAACTATGGAAAGTTGTGTAACTTTCAAGCGTGGTAGGCAATTTGATTTACGGAAAATCAAGAACTTATTCATAACACTTGTAAAACCATAATACTGGTTGCCTTTTTGTTTCGTTGAACATTGGTTTGTAATATGATATAATATAGGTGTATAATTTGGAACATATTTATGGAGAAATATTATGAGAGTGCCGTCGATTGCAGAAACAGAGAGATTGATTAATGAAGCCGAAAAACTAAATCCCGGATTATGGATTGCACATAGCAAAACAGCCGGTTTTTGTGCAAAAGCTATTGCTGAAAAAACAGATATTTTAGATCCCAATGTTGCATATAGCCTTGGAGCATTGCACGATATAGGAAGGAGATATGGTATAACAGATATGAGGCATATTATTGACGGATACAAATTTATGCTTTCTATGGGATATATTGACTGTGCCAAAATATGTATTACTCACTCTTTCCCTTACAAGGAATTAAAATCATATAATGGAAATAATGATTGTTCAGAAGAAGATATCAGATTTATCCAAGATTATTTAGCGACTACAGAATATGATGATTATGATAGGTTAATTCAGTTAAGTGATGCTATATCTTTTCCTAATGGCCCGACATATATTGAAAAACGATTAGTAGATGTTACATTGAGGCGTGGATTTAATGAATATACAATTCAAAAATGGAAAGCTTTTTTGGAGTTGAAGAATTATTTTGATAACATAACCGGAATGGATATTTATAATTTGTTAGTGATATAGAAGTTTTGAAATGTGCATTTATGCACGACGCTCAACGACTATGGTGCAATAGTCGTAAAGAATACAGTTAACAAAGGGAATGCTAAAAGCATTCCCTGCTTTTGTATCACAAACAAGCGAAAGCTTGATTTGTAATAATCTGTTATATATGATTAAACAACATATAGAAATATTACATAAAACAACAAGTTAGCGTTTGCTAACTTGTTGTTGCTTTTGCTGAAATTCATTGATGACAGGAAAAACAGGCAAAATTGTGTTGACATTTTTCTTTGTTATGGTTAATATAATAAATAGTTAGCGAAAGCTAACTATTTATTCAGTCCTATGGTTAGTATATGCTAACCCGAGGCGTTACAAAATTGTTTTAATGCTAAAGAAGGTGGAAAAAATGATGCCCCTTACATTTGCAGATATTGGAGAATACAATATAATCAAGAAAATTGGTGGAAAGCAGGAGGTTAGAACACATCTTGAAAACCTTGGCTTTAACCCGGGCGGGGAAGTTACGGTACTTAACACCATTGGTGGAAATGTAATTGTAAAGGTGAAAGAATCCCGCATAGCAATAAGCAAGGAAATGGCACAGAAGATTATGGTTTAGTTTTCTGTGTAAATCATATACGAGGAGGAAAACTGATGAAAACTTTAAAAGAAGTAAAAATCGGCGATACCGTAAGGGTTGTAAAGCTACACGGTGAGGGTGCAGTAAAGCGTCGTATTATGGATATGGGAATTACAAAGGGTGCCAAAGTGCATATCAGAAAGGTTGCTCCTTTGGGTGACCCTATTGAAATAACTGTCCGTGGATATGAGCTTTCACTTCGCAAGGCTGATGCAAAAATGATTGAAGTGGAATAAACAAAGAATAACTATTAAAAGGGGGAAACCCCTTATTATTTAGCATTGCAGTTAGCATTAACTAACTTGAAAGTGAGGAAATACATATGGATTTGCGAATTGCCCTTGCAGGTAATCCCAACTGTGGAAAAACAACTCTGTTTAATGCCCTAACAGGCTCAAATCAGTTTGTAGGCAACTGGCCGGGCGTTACAGTGGAGAAGAAAGAGGGAAAACTGAAAAAACACGACAGTGTAGTCATCACCGACCTACCGGGAATTTACTCCCTTTCGCCATACACCCTCGAAGAAGTTGTGGCGAGAAATCACCTTATTGGTGAACGACCGGACGCTATTCTTAACATAGTTGACGGTACTAATCTTGAGAGAAACCTTTACCTTACAACACAGCTTACAGAGCTTGGTATTCCTGTGGTTGTTGCCATTAATATGATGGATGTTGTCAAGAAGAATGGTGACAAAATCAATATAGAAGAGCTTTCTCGTCAGATTGGATGTAAGGTTGTAGAAATATCTGCCCTTAAGGGTACCGGCGTTATGGAATGTGCAGAGGTTGCAATAGAAGTGGCGAAAAATGCAAAGACAGTTCCTATGCACACATTCTCAGGCCCTGTTGAACACGCAATCGCCCATATTGAGGAGGCAACTGTTCACAATATGCCGGAGGAGCAACAGCGCTGGTATGGAATTAAAATCTTTGAGCGTGACGACAAGGTACTTGAACAGCTAAAGCTTTCTAAAAACACTCTTAGCCACATTGAAAAGGACATAAAAGCTGTTGAAGATGAACTTGACGATGATGCAGAAAGCATTATCACCAATGAACGGTACATTTATATTGCGCAGCTTATAAAGGGTTGTTACAAAAAGAAGAGCGCAGGAAAACTTTCAACGTCCGACAAAATCGATAAGGTTGTAACAAACCGATTTTTAGCACTTCCTATTTTTGCTGTGATTATGTTCATTGTGTATTTTGTGTCGGTAACAACAGTTGGCACTTGGGCAACGGACTGGGCAAATGACGGCGTGTTTGGTGACGGTTGGCATCTGTTTGGAATAGGCTCATCAGCCTATGAGGAAGAGATTGGAGAATTTGACGAGGCAACAAATGTTGTAAATGCATTTATAGGCACAGAGAAAGAGGGTAGCGAGGAGCTTTTATCTGCCCTTGATACAGAGTCGGAAAGTTTTGACTCCGCACTTGCTTTATCAAATTTAAAAACCTATTCTTCAAAGTTCACGCCAAATGATACAGCCGACTATATCCTGGAGGATGAAGAAACCCTTGGGACAGAGGATGTTACATACACAGGGGCAGAGCTGTCGGATGCAGTAGCTGTTTTTGAGAAATATCAGTGTGAAGAACCTGATCCGGCAAATTACGGTGTTTGGGTGCCGGGTATTCCTGTTCTTATAGAGGATGGACTAAGTGCAGTGAATTGTGCAGACTGGTTGCAGGGATTGATTCTTGACGGTATTGTTGCCGGTCTTGGCGCTGTTCTTGGATTCGTTCCACAGATGCTTGTGCTGTTCATCTTCCTTGCCTTCCTTGAGGCTTGCGGATATATGTCACGAATTGCCTTTGTGCTTGATCGTATCTTCCGAAAATTCGGACTTTCAGGTAAATCCTTTATTCCTGTTCTTATCGGTACTGGCTGTGGTGTTCCGGGAATTATGGCGTCAAGAACTATTGAAAATGAGCGTGACCGCCGAATGACAATTATGACCACCACATTTATCCCTTGTGGTGCAAAGCTACCATTTATCGCAATGATTGCCGGTGCAATCTTTGGAGGTTCTTGGTGGGTAGCACCAAGTGCATATTTTATGGGTATGGCGTCTATTATCATTTCCGGTATTATGCTAAAAAAGACAAAGCCTTTCTCAGGTGAGCCTGCTCCGTTCGTTATGGAATTGCCTGCATATCATATGCCAACTGTGGGAAATGTTCTCCGTTCAATGTGGGAGCGTGGATGGTCCTTTATCAAAAAGGCTGGTACAATCATCCTTATTTCCACAATCCTTGTTTGGTTCACTACCTATTTCGGATTTGTTGACGGTTCATTCCAAATGCTTTCTGACGAACAGCTTGACCATAGTATTCTTGCAGTTATCGGTAACGCAATCGCATGGATATTTAGCCCTCTTGGTTGGGGTAACTGGCAGGCATCAGTTGCATCAATCACAGGTCTTGTAGCAAAGGAAAATATCGTGGGTACTCTTGGTATCCTTTACAGTGGAGGTGACGGAACTGTTTATCAGAACATTGCCACAGCATTTACATCTATCAGTGGTTTCTCATTCCTTACATTCAACCTCCTTTGTGCACCTTGCTTTGCCGCAATGGGTGCAATTAAGCGAGAGATGAATTCTGCAAAATGGACAGCATTTGCAATCATTTATCAGTGCGGATTTGCCTATGTGATTTCCCTGATGATTAATCAGATAGGCTCTGCCTTTACAGGAAATCTCAACATCTTTGGACTTATGGTTGCAATTTTGCTTATTATCGGTATGCTGTATATGTTGTTCAAGCCTTATAAGGAATCGACAAAACTGAACAAAAGGGTTAAGACAGTAAAGAGTTAAGTTAACAGACAGGAGAAATTTAAATGTTTGCATGGATATATGAGAATTTAGCGACTATAATTATTGGACTAATAATCGCTTTAGTAATTTTTGCAATAATAATTTCAATAGTACTAAACAGGAAAAAGGGAAAATCCTCCTGCGGATGCGGTTGCTCCAACTGCCCTATGAGTGGTTCCTGTAACTTAAAAAAATAAATATCTATTCGGGTTGTTGCAAATCTTTGTAACAACCCCTTTTTATATAATCTTAAAAATTATACTTGATGTTGTTTGTTCATAATATACAACTGCTAAATATAAAATTTATCTACTATTTATTGGAAAATTAATTGCCTGTTTGCGTTGGTTTATGATAAAATTACGGTAAATGGGGATTTAATTCAAAATAAGTAGTATTTTTATATTATATTTGTAGGTATAATAATGAGAAAAATAGAGTTTAATGGTAACAGTTTTGTAGAACACCTGTACAGCCTTACTGATATATAATGTATTACAGGCGAAATATATTGGGACGGTGGCTTTCAGACAGATGCTACTCTTAAGGATAAAGCAAATTTTTATCATATTGCGGAGCAGTTTAGTAAAGTGATAAAAGAAATAATTACCACATTAGGTGATAAGGCGATTGTGGGAAAAGAAATTTCCGAAAAACCATATATTTTTGAAGAATGGAAAGATATAAAAAACTACGATTCATATAATAATCTGAAAGAATATATCAACAAGAAAAGTTGTTATGAAATTATTCTGCCTGATGATAATAATATAATTGATTACATTGTGGAGAACAACTTTCGTTATTTGTCTTGCATTGACCTTTATCTTCCCAAAAGAAAAATAATACTGCAACCGTCGTGTCACACAGAGGTTTTTATTTATTCAAAGGAATATGAATTGGTAGTTCCAAAGATAAAAGAAATACTGAAAGACTATCCTGAAATAAATCTTAAAAAATACAACTGTGGAGTATAGTATTTCTTAAAGGGGAATTTATATATGAAGAAAACATATCTATCAAGATTGATTTGCATAATTGTTTTCATTCCATTAATGTTAATTGGTTGCAATATGGACGGACTTCCAAAGGGTGAGTTTATAAAATCTTCCAAGTCACCTGACAATAGTTATACCGTAAACGCATATGTATGTTCCGGCAATGCTACAACTGATTTTTCGGTGCGATGTGAGGTTGTGGATAACGAAAATGAGAATGTAAGAAATATCTATTGGCAGTACAAACAGGAAGATGTTGAAATCACTTGGGAGGATAACGAAACAGTGGTAATAGACAATCATAGGCTGAATGTTAAAGAGGACAGTTATGATTGGAGAGATGAGTGATAAAATTTTTATTACAGTATAGGAGGTTTGTGTGAAAAGGATAATTATAATAATTTTATCAGTTGTTGTTTGCGTGTGTCTTGTTTTTTGTGTTGCAGTTTTAATAGACAATATCGCCTACAAAAATGAGGAGATACCTATTTTTTCTGACGGAACATCATTCAAAATGACAGAGAGCAAAATTATCAGCATTAAGGGAGTCCCTGTTTCAACAGGTGAATATAAAGCTAACAATGGTGCTTGGTGTGAGTATAACGAAAAAATATATGGTTACAACTGTAAAGCAAAGTATATCTTTGCTGATACTCTATTGTTGAAAAAACTTAGTGAAGTTTATTTAGAAATTGTTGTTGAATCAGAAAAGGATTTTAATATCTTTATGGAAAAAATCAAGAAATCAATGGATAATTATTATCACAATAATGATGATTATCTTATTGAAGAAAAAGAAGGTACTGTTGAGATAAGTATAGATAACGGTGCAACAGGAACTTTTTATACCGTGGAATATAAGGGCGACAAGTGCCTGATTTCTTGCCAATGTCTTTTTTAGTGGTGGCATAATTAGGGGATAATTATGAATTTGTGGACTCAATATAGTTGTGAAAATTACTCTGATAAAAATACTAATATTAGGACAGGTTTGCGACTGAGAATAGATAAGAATGTGGATTGTGAGGTCAGGGAATCAATCAAAAAATTTGCAAAGTGGCTAAGGCACTGTTACAAATTTCCTGTGAGATTGCCTGTATATGTGAAAGCAACCGAATACATAAAAACTCAAGACGGCGATAAAGTGGTTGGTAGTTTTTTTGAGCCATACGATTTAGGAACAGAGCCGTATATCAGAATTGCAACAGGGGATTACAAGGAACTTAAAAAATCCATTGGCAGGGATAATGCTTTGGCGAGTATTATTTATACATTATCCCACGAGATTACCCACTATTATCAATGGATAAACGGTTTGGAAATGACGGTTGAAGAAAGAGAACAACAGGCAGATTTTTACGGTGACTATATCCTTGAACAGTATGCCGGTTGCGTTGATTATCCATAAGGGTATAGGATAAATTTGGAAAAGAGGAAACTGAATGATAAAATTATATGGTGCTTTATCAAGCATTTTTCTCCCTCCAACGGGGCAGAAAAGTTAGCTGATATTATCAATGCTGAATATTTTGAAAATGCTGTTATTAAGAGGATATGGTCGTAAAATTTTTCTGTTTTCGGCAATACAAAAAGGTCTGTCAGTTGTGACAGACCTAAAATTTTTGTGTACTTATATTCTATTTTAATATACGATAACTTTTGTTCCAACATGGGCTTTCTTATATATCTTTGCCACCTTTTTGTAAGGTGTGTTTACACATCCGTGGGAACCGTTGTATTTGTATGTATCTCCGCCGTATTCCCAATCAGCTCTCCATGTTGAGTCGTGAATACCACATCCACTTGATGTGAATGGCATCCAGTACTGGACTCTTGTTGAATAACCCGGGCCTGTTAGAATTGATGGAGATTCGTGAGCAAGCATCTTGTGTACGCCTTTTGGTGTGTTGTGAACACCATCGTCGTTTCCGGTTACAACATCAGTGTCAACATAAAGTTTACCGTCAATATAGAACCACATATGTTGTTCTTTTATGCTTATTTCAATGTATGTGTTGCCTACATTTTGTCCAAAAACGCTCTTTTTGACTTTTTTAGAAACGGTTTTGTATTTTATAGACTTAATTGTTTTACCCTTAACTTGTTTGTAAGGGATAACTCTAAAGTAATATTTCTTACCGTTTTTAAGTTTTTTGGTGGTGTAGAAGTTATTTTTAGTTGAGCCTAATTTTTTATATTTTCCATTCTTGCTGGTAGCGTAGTAAACCTTGTAGCCTGTTGCACTGCTCAATTTATTCCAACTCAAACTTACCTTGCTAAGTTGGGTCTTTGCCTTGATAGATACAGAACAAAGTCCGCAAACAGCAACAATAGATTTGCTGGCTTTTGATGTGTAAATATTTGAACCATACTTTTTGTATGCTTTTATTCTATAATAATATAATTTTCCTTTTGAAACCTTTTTATCGGTAAAGGTGTTTTTACTTTTGCCCTTAATTGTTTTGTAAAGAACATACTTTCCGTTACTTTTTGCACTTGCACGGTAAATTTTGTACCCTGTTGCAATAGCACTCTTATTCCACTTAATACTAATGTTTTTAGAGGAATTTGTCAGCTTTAGTCCTGAGACCTTTTTAGGTTTAGTTGCCGACATAATGTGAGCAGCTTTGCCTCTATAAATTTTTCCATCTGCTTTTTTATATCCGAAAACCTTGAATTCATATTGATATGCTGCTCCAAGATTTTTCATAGTAATATAATTGTTTGGGGTGTTTTTACCTTTTACAAATTTTTTTACTTTTGCAGTGTTACGATAGACAACAGTATAGCCCGATACACCGCTAATCTTATCCCACTTAAGGCATATATAGTTTGTAGATGACTTTGTAACCTTTAATCCTTTAAGATTGCCTACATTTGTCATAGCGACAGAGCCGGTTTTCATAATTTTCGCACCGGAAGAATTGGTGCTATTCTGTGTTGCGGCCGCAGGAGTGATTATGGCCGCTAAAGTACCGGAAATTGTGATAATAAGTGTTAGCAATATGCTAACGATTTGTTTGCTAAATTTGTTCATACAAGTCCCTCCTGTAAATTATGTTTATATTCTATAACAAATAAAGGAAAAAATAAAGAGTAGAATAGATAAAAATTAAAATTTTTATGAATTAATTTATTACAACAACCTAAAATTTTAAATGTGTATATATAATTTATAAATATTTATATAGATATGTAACTAATTACAGCCCTTTATTTTTAATTTTTTCCAAAGAAATTTCTCTGACTCTTTCCTGCAACTCTATTAGATAGGGGTTATATTGACATTCATCATAACCGTAAACAGGGTTAAGTTTGTACTCAAGGTCAATCCATGTGCTTAAATCAGCCTCGTTGTGAGATATTGCTGCCTCAAGTTTATCAAGTGCTTTGTAAAGTTTTGATTCCTCAGTTTTCTGCTGAAGCATTTCATTGTACAAGTCCATAAGCTCGTCACTGAAATTTTTAGGCAGAGATTCAACCCATCCAAACAGGGCAGAAAGCTCTTTGCCCTCATCATTCTCTGTCTTGTTAAAGGAGGGAATATCCCCCGTGAATGCCTCTCCCATATCGTGCAGGATACACATCTTTATAACTTTGTCTATTTCTACATCAGGAAATTCATCCTTTATAAAGTATGCAAAGAGAGAAAGCCTCCAGCTGTGTTCGGCAACGCTTTCTCTTCGTCCCTTTGGTGTCCAAGAGTGGCGAGTGTTATCCTTTAGGCGAGAGGCTGTGTTTAATATATCCAGGAGTTTGTCTGTTTCCATTATTTTTCCTTCATTTCCGCTTATGTAGTGCAAAAGGGTATTTTAAATACCCTTTTGTTAGTCGTTGTGTTCAAAGAGAGGTGTTGAAAAATACCTTTCTGCGGTGTCGGGTAAAATTGTGACAACAGTTTTTCCTTTGCCCAGCTTTTTTGCAAGTCGGATTGCCGCCGCAACATTTGTACCGCTGGAAATACCGCACATAAGTCCCTCTTTTCGTGCAAGGTCCTTAGCTATGGTAATTGCCTCTTCGTCAGAGATTATGCAGATTTCGTCATAAATATCCCTGTTTAGTATCTTTGGAACTACTCCGTCGCCAATTCCCATTTGCAGATGAGTTCCAATTGTTCCTCCTGCCAGAATGGCGGCGTTTTCCGGCTCAACAGCCCAGATTTCAATCTGTGGATTTTGTGCCTTTAGCACCTCGCCAATACCTGTAATTGAACCACCTGTGCCAATGCCGGAGCAAAATCCGTCAATATTTCCGGCTACCTGTTCAAGAATTTCAAGACCTGTGTGATGTCTGTGTGCCATTGGGTTTGCAGGGTTTTCAAACTGCTGTGGAACAAATACATTCTTGTTTTCCTTAGCAAGCTCCTGTGCCTTTTCAACACACCTGTCAATGCATTCTCCTATGTTTCCCTCGTCGTGTATAATAATTACCTCTGCGCCATAGTGCTGTACCAGCTTTCTGCGTTCTTCGCTAACGGAGTCGGGCATAATTATTATGGTTTTGTAGCCCTTAACAGCACCGATAAGTGCAAGTCCAATGCCTTGGTTTCCGCTTGTGGGTTCAACTATTACGGTGTCCTTGTTTATAAGACCTTTCTTTTCGGCATCCTCAATCATATTAAGCGCTGTTCTCGTTTTAATTGAACCGCCAACATTAAGCCCCTCAAACTTTACTAAAATTTCAGCCATATTGTCTTCTGTCATATGGTTAAGTCGGACTATTGGGGTATGCCCAACAGCCTCAAGTATATTGTTATATATCATAAATAAACTCCCTTGGTTATTTAATAAGTTTATCTTCGTATTCTTTTTCTCTGAAACCAACGATTATCATATCGTCTGAGATAATCAATGGCCTTTTTACCAACATTCCATCTGTTGATAAAAGTTTTAGCTGTTCTTCCTCTGTCATATTTGGTAACCTATCTTTCAAATTCAATGAGCGGTATATAAGTCCGCTGGTGTTAAAAAACTTTTTCAGAGGAAAACCACTTTTTTTATACCATACTTTCAGTTCTTCATATGTTGGGTTTTCCTCCTTTATATTTCTATCTTCAAAAGTAATCCCATTGTCACAAAGCCACTTCTTAGCTTTCTGACAGGTTGTGCATTTTGGATATTCAATAAAAAGCATATGGACACCTCGCATAATAATTATAATATACAAAAATTATATCACAAAACTATTTCCTTGTCATTAGCGGGGAAGATATATTTTACATTGTTTTTCATAATCATCTCGCTAATTTTCCATTAACACAACACTCTCATTTCATACAGTTTTCACTTAGGATGTTTATTATAATAGACACAAAGAGAAAACAACTCTTGCTAAATATACTTACAAATAATATAATTGATTTATATTTAAGGAGGATATGATTATGTTTGATAACAACAATAATCCAAACTACGATAATAGCAACATAGGCGGAAACAATAATTTCGGCCAAAGCTACAATAATAATTACACACAGGGCTATGGCTCCGATTCTTATCAGAATTATTCCCAGAATAACACCGCTACTCCCGGAGAAACAGTAAACTCCTATGAGTGGGGCAACGGAGAAAAAGGCGGTTTTTACAACAACTATCAACAGCCCAAAAAGAAAAAGGAAAAAAAGCCTATCACCCGAAGTGGCATAGCCATTGTTCTTGTGGTTTGTGTTCTTTGCTCTGCTCTGCTGGGAGTTGTAGGAGGAGTTGGCACATACTACCTACTGTCTAAAAATAATGCTGTTAAAAGTGATAATTCACTTACCATAAATAAAAGTGATTCCACAGGTGGAAGCGAAAGCTCTCTGGATTCATCAGTTTTATCAACCGAAGAAATTTCTTCAAAGGTTGCAGATTCCGTCGTTGAAATCGTAACCGAAACAGTATCCTACTCGTACTTTTACGGACAGGGAATTTCAGAGGGTGCAGGTTCAGGTGTAATTATTGATGCAAATGGATATATTGTCACTAACAATCATGTTATTGAAGGTGCAAAATCAATTAAGGTAACCCTTAGAAATGGCAACGAATATACAGCAAAACTCACAGGTACAGATGCTGAAAAGGATGTTGCGTTAATCAAGATTGAACCAAAGTCAGACGAAAAACTTACTGTTGCAACATTTGGAGATAGTGACAAGTTGTCTGTTGGCGACAAAGCTGTTGCCATTGGTAACCCTTTGGGACAGTTGGGCGGTACTGTAACAGACGGTATCATCTCCGCTCTTGACAGAAAGCTGACAGTTGATAACAATGTTATGAATCTTCTTCAGACAGATGCAGCAATCAACCCGGGTAACTCCGGTGGTGGACTTTTTGACGGACAGGGCAACCTTATCGGCATTGTAGAGGCAAAGGCATCCGGCGACGGTTCTTCCACAAATGTTGAGGGTCTTGGTTTCGCAATTCCAATTAATGATGTTGAGTCAATAATCGGTGACCTTAAAGCATATGGTTACGTAAAGGGTAAGCCTGCTTCAATAGGTGTTACTCTCCAGACCTATATGGATATGGTTTATGTATATGCAGTAGAAGAAAACTCCCCGGCAGATAAAGCAGGACTTGAAAAGGGCGATAAGATTATGAAGATTGACGGCGATGAAATCAAGTCAAGTGCTGATGTTAAGTCCAAGATAAGTGAATCCAAGGCAGGGGATAAGCTGAAGTTTGAGGTTGAACGAAACGGCGAAAAGAAAACCATTGAGGTGACTATTGAGGAAGAGAAGAATACTAAGACTCAGGAGACAACCTCATATGAGTACAACCTTGACGACTTCTATGACAGCGACGATTCTATTTGGGGCAATTTCGGTTATTAATAACATTTAATATACAAAGTAAAGGGAACGGTCATCAACCAGATGATCGTTCTTTTTTTATTACATCTTATGGGAATAATACTATGGTGATAATGGTCAAAGGTCAAAAAGCTAAGGATAAAATAATTTTTTAAAAAATTTGAAAATTGAAGAAAAACAGAGTATTCGTGAGCTAATTTGCCCTAACTTAAATTATATGACCGAGTTTAACTTTATTTGACTTTGACTTTCTCTGACTTTAAGCTTACAATAAAGACAATGAAAGTCAAGAAAAGTCAAACAGATAATTTGTGATAGTAAAATTTCTGATAAAGGAGGAATAATATGAGAATGAGTGATTTAGTTGCCCAGACAATTTTAGAGATGCTTGACAGTCAAAACGGCAACGCAGAGATACAAAGGAATGAACTTGCAACTACCCTTGGATGTGTTCCAAGCCAGATAAATTATGTTATTACAAGTCGTTTTACACCGGAACAGGGTTATGTTGTTGAGTCCCGTCGAGGAGGCGGTGGTTACATTCGCATAACAAGGATAAAGACCGACGACAAAACAATGGTTATGCATGTGGTTAACTCCATAGGTGATAGCCTTGACAAAATGACAGCTGAGGTTATGTTGAAAAACCTTTACAGGGAGCAAATCCTTGACCGTAAAACAGCAAATGTTATGGCGGTTGCTTTGTCAGACCGAGCGCTTAAAAGCGCACCACAAAACATCAGAGATAATTTGAGAGCAGATATTTTTAAGAATATGCTTATTTCAACACTTAGTTAACAAATATTTAGTCAGGAGGATTTTATTATGAAATGTCAAAAATGTGGTAAAGAAAATGCAAACACTCATGTAAAAACTATTATAAATGGCGACTACAAGGAATACATCCTGTGTCCCGAATGTGCAAAGGAGATGGGTTACAACAACTTTTTCACCGATATGGAAAATGAGTTCACAAATCTTTTAGGCTCATTCTTTGGCAACACATTACCTGCAAGGAGCCAGTCAACTCACTGCAAAACCTGTGGCAGTACCTACTACGATATTGCCGACAGCGGTAAGGTTGGTTGTGCCGACTGCTACACAACATTCTACGATTTGCTTTTGCCTTCAATCAGGCGAATCCACGGGAATACTACCCACTGTGGCAAAAAGTCAGTTGCAGGAATTGAATACACAGAAGTTCCCGACAAGGAACCAAGCAAAATTGAAAGACTTAAAAAACAGCTTGATGAGGCAATTAAGGTTCAGAACTTTGAGGAGGCAGCCAAGCTGAGGGATGAAATCAAGGGTTTGGAGGAGAACAATGGATAATAATGTAGTAATTTCAACAAGGGTTAGACTTGCAAGAAATCTTAAGGACTATCCATTCCCCTGCAAGCTAAACGAACAGGGAATGATTGAAGTTGACAGCAAGGTAAGGGATGCCTTAGTCAGCGGTAATTCAGCCATTGCAAAGGACTTCCAGTATATCGACTTTGACAATATGTCCGACACAATGAAGGTGTCACTTGTGGAAAAGCACCTTGTCAGCCCTGAATTCATCAGCAACACAAAGGGCAGAGCATTACTTCTCCTCAATGACGGAACTGTGGGAATAATGCTTAACGAGGAGGACCACATAAGGCTCCAGGTGATTAAGGAGGGCTTTTGCCTTGACGAGGCATACGACCTTGCCGACAAGATTGACACCCTACTTGACGAGAGGCTTAACTTTGCTTTTGATGAAAAGCTGGGCTACTTAACCCAATGCCCAACAAATCTGGGAACAGGTATGAGGGCGTCTGTAATGCTCCACCTGCCTGCACTGAAAAAGTCAGGGGCAATGAATATGCTTGCAGGAAATCTTAGCAAATTAGGGCTTACCATTCGTGGAACATACGGAGAGGGAAGCTCGTCAGAGGGTGCAATATATCAGCTTTCCAATCAAGTTAGCTTGGGCATATCTGAAAAGGCAGCTATTGAAAACCTTAAAAATGTTACAGAACAGCTTGTGAATCAAGAGGTAAAGCAAAGGGAAACCCTTGTAAAGTCAATAGAAACAAAGGACACAGTAATGCGTTCACTGGGAATCTTGAAATCAGCGTACCTTATGAGCCACAAGGAGGCTGTTAACCTGCTGTCAAATGTTCGTTTTGGCATATGTGCAGGTATGATTGACAATATTAAAATAGAGGACATTAATTCATTAATTACAGAAGTTCAGCCTGCAACCCTTATGACCAACGAGGGTGAACAGCTCACACCAAAGGACAGGGATATTTGCAGAGCAGAGTACATCCGTAAAAAACTTAATTAACGATAAGGATACCATTCCTTATCAAGAAAGGGAAGGTGTTATTTATGTATAATTTT